>DASRXO010000381.1:0-2359 GCA_035654095.1 Telluria sp. | reverse complement strand
CCTTCATCAAACGCCCACACTTATCGACTGTTAATTGTTAAAGAACTTGTTTGGTGCTGCCTTGCTGTGCTGACGAAGCGTTGTGTTCGTAAGCAGCAGAGAGGTGAGATTATGGGGGGTGGCGCGATGCGCGTCAACCCCTTCTTTTCAAACTTATTCGGCCAAAGTGCGTACGGTGTAATGCGGATCGGCCTTGATCCGGTCCGCGCTGAACGGCAGCGTCGGCCACTGCTTCTGCGCGTACAGCGGCACCTGGTCCGCGTACCACGGCGACTTGGGATCGACCGACTGCCCGTACACCAGCATCGCCTGGGCCACCGGCCCGGCGGCGTCGAAGGTCACGGTCTGCACATAGCTGGTGCCCCACATGATGTCGTGATAGCCGCTTGCGTCCAGCGCGCTGGTCATGTGAATCGAGTTGTATGAGCCGTCGATATCGCCGATCGCGCCGTGCAGCGCCACCCGCACGCCGTTGCGCGTATCGTCCTGGTAGTCGCCAAGCCGCCCGTCGAGCGGCACGCCCACCGTTTGCATACGCAGTACCGCGCTGCGCAGCGCCGCCAGCATCGCCGGCCCGGCGGCCGGGTTCACACCGTTCGGCGTGTTGACCGGGTCGGCCGGATCGAGCGGCACCGCCCACTTGTCGGGAATCGCTGCGGCGATGTTCCAGAACTCGCGGAACAGCACAGCGCCGCGGCTGTCGAGATTCGAACGCTTATCCCACGCCGCCAGCACGTTACAGGCCGGCAGCAACGCGCGGTCGTTGGAGGCGAGGCAGATTGGCAAGAACTGCGGCAGCACCAGCTCGGCGGCGTAGATGCGGTCGGCATACGCCAGCCCCTGCAGGTCGCTCAACTGGAACCGCCGCTGCTGCGCCACGGCCTCCTCCATCTGCTTGAAGCCGATGCGCGTGCGCAGCTTCTGCTCTACGCCGACCGCGCCGTATAGCGGCGAGAAACCGAACGGCGCCGGCCCGGTGTACAGCGCACGCGGATTGGTGAGCCAGTAGCTGTCGTTGGAATTGCCGACATAATCGCTGCGTATCATCCACGGCCCGTTGACCGGCGAGAAGATGCCGTCCGGTGCGCCCGCATCCTGCCCCCACGCGCAGGCGCTGCGCGAGCCGTCGAACATCAGCAGCGGCGGCGTCACCAGACAATCCGAGGCGAATTTGTCGGTGCTGACGCGCGGCACGACGCTGGCGTCGGCATACAAGGTGTTGCCCGCTCGGTCGGCCGCGATCGTGTTGATCCATGGCAGGCCGATAGTCTTGTCGAGCGAGGCCTTCAGTTCCTGCACCGTCTTCGCGCTGCCGATGCCGATCCACTGCTCGATCAGGCGCGTGTTGTTGCGGTTCGGGTCGGCCAGCACGCTGGCCGTGGTCCGTGTCCACATAATGCCGGCCTCGGGCTTGACCAATACCGCGCCCTGCTTGCTGAAGAAGAAAGTCTTGGTCCGCTTGCTGAGACTGCCGTCCGGCTGCAGGCTGTCGACAGACACTGTCTTCGACGTCATCTTGACCGGTGCGCCGTCGGTGAAATAGCTGGTCCCACTGGTGTCGCGCACGTCGAGCGCCAGCTTGAAGGTGGTGAAGTGCACGGCGGTGGTGACGGTGTGGGTCCAGGCCACGTCCTTGTTGAAACCAATCACCACCATCGGGACGCCCCCCAGGATCACACCCATCGCGTCGTAGCGGCCGGGCACGGTCAGGTGCGCCTGATAGAAGCGGTCGGTGCTGGTCCAGGGATAGTGCGGATTGCCGAGCAGCATGCCGCGTCCGCTGGCGGTCAAGTCCTTGCCGATGGCCAAGCCGTTGCTGCCCAGCTTCTCGGCGCTCAGTTGCGCCAGCCGCGTCGCCAGGAAAGAGGTATCGGCCTTGCGGCTGGGCGCGCGCGCCAGCGTGATGGTGTCGCCGTTCCCATCGCGCGCGGCCGCCACGATCTCCTTGGCAAACACTTCGCCGGACGCGTGCAGCGCCTTCTCGGCCACCACCAGATACATGTCCTCGACGCTGATCGGCCGTACCCATTTTGCGTTGTTGCAGGCGGCCGGCAACTTGCCCGCATAGTCTTTCAGGTAGCGGTTATAGCCCGCCGCATAACCCTCGAGCATGTCGCGCGCCTCTTTCGATGCCGCCGCGTAAGCGGCCTTGAGCTGTTCGAGGTCGAGATAGCCCTTGAAGAAGAAATCGCTGTCCTCGTTCTTCAGGTCCATGAAATCGCTGGCCGCGCCGTACTCGCCGTTCGCGCGCCTGGTCGCTGCGGCGTCCGCCCCGAAGAATTGCGAACGCTCGCCGCGCGCGGTGAGCAGGCTGTCGGCGAACATGCAGACGTTGTCTTGGGCATAGGCATACGCGAGG
>DASRXO010000380.1:0-8228 GCA_035654095.1 Telluria sp. | reverse complement strand
CTCAGGCGTGCCTCAACCTTGCCGCGCGTGATGGCGGCCATAATGGCAGCGCGCAAGTCCGGCTCCAAGGCACGCAACTCGTCATTGATGCGAAACTGAAGGTCCAGGAAGCGTGAGTTGACGCTCTTGATCTCAATCGTCAGCGTGCCGGCCGCGCCCTCGCTGGTAGCAACCGCATAACCTGTCATGCTAGAAATGCTCAATGGAGTCCCCGGTTTTTATCTTTTCTTTACAAAGCAGTGATTTATCCACACAATCGCCGTGTTAAGCAAGGAACCCTTTAATGGCTGCACAAAATAACGCTCCCTTGCCCGATGGGCTGGAAATTGCCGGATATCGCATTGTAAAGAAAATTGCGTCCGGTGGGTTCAGTATTGTATATCTGGCTTACGATGCCGACGGAAACGCCGTCGCCATCAAGGAATACCTGCCGAGCGCGCTCGCTTTGCGTCAGCCGGGCGAGTTGGTGCCGGTCATTTCCAAGCCTAATTTGCCAGTGTTCCGCATCGGCCTCAAGTGTTTTTTCGAGGAGGGCCGGGCGCTGGCGCTGATCTCGCATCCGAACGTGGTGCGGGTGCTCAACTTCTTCCGCGCCAACGATACCGTGTACATGGTGATGGCCTACGAGTCGGGCCATTCGCTGCAGGAGCACATCGCGCGCCTGAACGCGCGCGGCAGCAAGTTGAGCGAAGCCTTCATCCGCCAGATTTTCATGGGCGTGTGCGGCGGCCTGCGCGAGGTGCACGCCAATAAGCTGCTGCACCTCGACCTGAAGCCGGCGAATATTTACCTGCGCACCGACGGCACCCCGATCCTGCTCGACTTCGGCGCCGCGCGCCAGACCATCAACAAGGACCTGCCCAAGCTGACGCCGATGTACACACCCGGCTTCGCGCCGCCCGACCTGTATTCGAAGGCCGCGGCGCTCGGTCCATGGTCGGATATTTACAGCATCGGCGCCGCGATGTTCGCCTGCATGGCGGGCGCGCCGCCGCAGCCGGCCGACCAGCGCAAGACCGAGGACAAGATGCCGGCCCACTGCGCGCGGCTGGACGGCGCCTACTCGCCCGAGCTGCTCGCGATGGTGCGCTCCTGCCTCGCGATGGACCCGCTGGCGCGACCGCAAAGCGTGTTCGCGCTGCAGAAGGTGCTGCAGGTGCAGCCGCCCGCCGCCGCCGCCGAGGCAGTCGACGACGCCGGCGCGCTCGGCAAACTGGGCGGCCCCTTGCGCGGCCTGGTCGAGCGCCTCGGCGCCTTCGGCCGCAAGAAAACCGCCGACTAGGCCACCGGAGACCAGGCATGCAATTTTCCGTCTACCAGGAGAGCCACATCGGTGGCCGCAAACTGAACCAGGACCGCATGGGCTACAGCTTCACGCGCGACGCGCTGCTGCTGGTGCTGGCCGACGGCATGGGCGGCCATCTGCGCGGCGAAGCGGCGGCGTCGATCACGATGCAGACCATGTCGGCGCTGTTCCAGAAGCACGCCGCGCCCTACGTCAAGAAGCCCGAGCGCTTCCTGGAAGAGGCCTTCATCGAAGCGCACGAAGAGATCCACCGCTACCGCGCCGCCAACAACCTGCCCGAGACCCCGCGCACCACGGTGGTGGCCTGCCTGATCCAGCATAACAGCGCGATCTGGGCGCACTGCGGCGACTCGCGCCTGTACTGGCTGCGGCGCGGCCAGATCCTCGGCCGCACGCGCGACCACTCGCACGTCGAACACCTGATCTCGAAGGGCCTGGCCGATCCGTCCGAGCGCGCCACCCATCCCGACCGCAACAAGCTGTATAACTGCCTGGGCGCGTCCTCGCTGCCGAAAGTGGAGGTGAGCCGCCAGGCCAGCCTGCAGCCGGGCGACGTGCTGATGCTGTGCTCCGACGGCCTGTGGTCGATGCTGCCGGATGAAGAGATCACCCACCGCCTGTCGACCCAGACCATCGTGCGCGCGGTGCCCGAACTGATCTCGATGGCGACCACCATCGCCGGCGACACCAGCGACAACACCACCGCGCTGGCGATCATGTGGCAAGGCTCGCCGGACGTCGAAATCCCGGCCACCGTCACCGCCGACATGGCGGCCGTGATCTCGACCCGGATGCTGCCCGAGAACCTGGTCAGCACCACCATCCAGGCCACCCCCGAACCCGATCCGCCGCTCGACTTCGACGCCTTCAACGACGACGAAATCGAAAAGGCGATCGCCGAAATCCGCGGCGCGATCGAGAAATCGTCGCAGCTCCTCAAATAACACCACCACAAGGTTCATCATCATGCCATTTGAAACCCGTCCCAGCGGCCGCGCGGTCGACCAGCTGCGCCCCATCCTGCTGACCCGCCAGTACACCAAGCACGCCGAGGGCTCGGTGCTGATCGAGTGCGGCGACACCAAGGTCATTTGCACCGCCAGCATCGAAGAGAAGGTGCCCGGCTTCTTGAAAGGCAAAGGGCAGGGCTGGCTGACCGCCGAATACGGCATGCTGCCGCGCTCGACCCACAGCCGCATGGACCGCGAGGCTGCGCGCGGCAAGCAGTCCGGCCGCACCCAGGAGATCCAGCGCCTGATCGGCCGCTCGCTGCGCGCTGCCTTCGACCTCGCGGCGTTCGGCGAGCGCACCCTGCACCTCGATTGCGACGTGATCCAGGCCGACGGCGGCACCCGCACGGCGTCGATCACCGGCGCGATGGTCGCGGCCTACGACGCGTTTTCGAAGCTGGTGGCGCGCGGCGCGATCGGCGCGGTGCCGGTCAAGCATTTCGTGGCCGCGATTTCGGTCGGCGTATATCAAGGCATGCCGGTGCTCGACCTCGACTACGTGGAGGATTCCGGCTGCGACACCGACATGAACGTGGTGATGACCGACGCCGGCCACTTCATCGAAGTGCAGGGCACGGCCGAGGGCGTGGCCTTCGACCGCGCCGGCATGAACCGCCTGCTCGATTTGGCGCAGGCCGGGATTGGCGATTTGATCACGCTGCAGAAGCGCAGTCTGGGTCTCTAACTGCCGCAGAGCCGGCGAATTAAATGGGGGTCAGAGTTTTTTTTCGCGGCGCTGTTCCGCGAAAATTACTCTGACCCCCATTTAATTCGCCGGCGAACCACAAGCGTTAAAATACGCACTTCCGCCGAAGCAGCAAGAATAAAAGGGGTCAGAGTAATTTTCGTCATGAACCCGACGAAAAAAAACTCCGACCCCATTTATTCTTGCTGCGACACGCTAACACATGTTCATCCTATGACCCAAGCTCTCGTCCTCGCCTCCAACAACCCCGGCAAGCTCAAAGAATTCAGCGCCATCCTCGCGCCGATCGGCTTCGCCCTGCACCCGCAGGGCGAATTCCAGGTCCCCGAAGCCGAGGAACCGCATGCCACCTTCGTCGAGAACGCGCTCGAGAAGGCGCGCCACGCCGCGCGCCTGACCGGCCTGCCGGCGCTGGCCGACGACTCCGGCGTGTGCGTCAATGCGCTCGGCGGCGCGCCCGGCGTGTGGTCGGCGCGTTACGCCGGCGAGCCGAAATCGGACGCGCGCAATAACCACAAGCTGGTCGCCGACCTTGCCGCGCATGCCGACAAATCGGCCTACTACTACTGCGTGCTGGTCTACGTGCGCCACGCCGACGACCCGCAGCCGGTGATCGCCGACGGCCGCTGGGACGGCGAGATCCGCGCCGAGCCGCGCGGCGCCAACGGCTTCGGCTACGATCCGCATTTCTGGATCCCCGCGTTCGGCAAGTCGGCGGCCGAGCTCACGCCGGCCGAGAAGAACAGTCTGTCGCACCGCGGCCAGGCCCTGCGCGCGCTGGTGGAGAAGCTGCGATGATTCCGATCAAGCCCGCCGGCCCGGCCGGCGCCGCGCCGCGTGCGCCCGCCGCCGATGCGCTGCGCTACCTGCAGCCCGGCGCGCTGAACCTGACGGCGCTACCGCCGCTATCGCTGTATATCCACTTCCCGTGGTGCGTGCGCAAATGCCCCTACTGCGACTTCAATTCGCACGAGGCGCGCGGCGAGTTCCCCGAGCGCGACTACCTCGACGCGCTGCGGCTCGATCTCGAACAATCGCTGCCGCTGATCTGGGGCCGCAAGATCTACACCGTGTTCATCGGCGGCGGCACCCCGAGCCTGATGTCGGCCGCGGGCCTCGACCGCCTGCTGTCGGACGTGCGCACCCTGCTGCCGCTCGACGGCGCGGCCGAGATCACGATGGAAGCCAACCCCGGCACCTTCGAGGCGGAGAAGTTCAAGTCCTACCGCGCCAGCGGCGTGAACCGGCTGTCGATCGGGATCCAGAGCTTCAACCCGAACCACCTGAAGGCGCTGGGCCGCATCCACGACGACGCCGAGGCGCGCCGCGCGGTCGAAATCGCGCACGCCAACTTCGACAATTTCAACCTCGACCTGATGTACGCGCTGCCGTCGCAGACGCTGGCCGACGCCAAGCGCGACCTCGACATCGCGCTGGCGTTCGCGCCGCCCCACCTGTCGCTGTACCACCTGACGATGGAGCCGAACACGGTGTTCGCCAAGTATCCGCCGGCGTTGCCGGACGACGACGCCAGCGCCGACATGCAGGACATGATCGCCAGCCAGACCGCGGCCGCCGGCTACCAGCACTACGAAGTGTCGGCCTACGCGCAGCCGGGCCGCAAGGCGCGCCACAACCTCAATTACTGGGAGTTCGGCGATTACCTGGGGATCGGCGCGGGCGCGCATTCGAAGATCTCGTTCCCGCACCGCGTGCTGCGCCAGGCGCGCTACAAGCAGCCGGCCTCGTTCATCGAGGCGGCGCAGCGCGGCAATCCGGTACAGGAAGAGCACGAGATCGCGCGCGCCGACATGGGCTTCGAGTTCATGCTCAACACGCTGCGTCTGAACGCCGGCTTCGAGCCGAACCTGTTCGCCGAGCGCACCGGCATGGGCATCAACGCGATCGACAAGGCGCTCAACGAGGCCGAGGCGAAAGGCCTGCTGTACCGCGACCACAAGCTGATCAAGCCGACCGAGTTAGGGCAGCGCTTCCTCAACGACCTGCAGCAGATGTTCCTCGGCGCTTAGAACTGCTCCCACGTGTCTTCCGTCGTCACGGTCGCCGGCTTGCGCGCGGCAAGGCGCGGCTGCGGTGCGGCCGCAGCACGGGCAGGGGCGCGCACGGGGACGCGCGCCGGCGCGGCGCGTGGCGCGGGCGCACGGCGCAGCGGCGCCGCATCGTCCAGCTTGAAGCCGGACGCCACGTGCGCCAGATTGTCGGCCTGCTCCTGCAGGCTGGCCGCGGCGGCGGCCGCTTCTTCCACCAGCGCCGCGTTCTGCTGCGTGACCTGGTCCATCTGCGTGATCGCCTCGTTGACCTGGTCGATGCCGACGCTCTGTTCCTGGCTGGCCGAGGTGATTTCGGCCATGATGTCGGTTACGCGCGCGACGCTGGCCACCACCTCGCTCATGGTGGCGCCGGCGTCCTTCACCAGCCGCGCGCCGATGTTGACCTGGTTGACCGAGTCGCCGATCAGGCCCTTGATTTCCTTGGCCGCGGCGGCCGAACGCTGCGCGAGGTTGCGCACTTCCGCGGCCACGACCGCGAAGCCGCGTCCCTGTTCGCCGGCGCGCGCCGCTTCCACCGCCGCATTCAGCGCCAGGATATTGGTCTGGAACGCGATGCCGTCGATCACGCCGATGATGTCGACGATCTTCTTGGCCGACGCGTCGATATGCCCCATGGTCTCGACCACCTGGCCGACGATGTCGCCGCCCTTGGCCGCGACGTCGGACGCCGCCAGCGCCAGCTGGTTGGCCTGGTTCGCGTTCTCGGCGTTCTGGCGCACGGTCGACGTCAGCTCTTCCATCGACGACGCGGTCTCTTCAAGCGAGCTGGCTTGCTGCTCGGTGCGCGCCGACAGGTCGAGGTTGCCGGCCGCGATCTGGCTGGAAGCGGTGGCGATCGAATGGGTGTTCAGCTGGACTTCCGAGACCACCTTGGCCAGCGCATCGTTCATGCCCTTCAGCGAGCGCATCAGGTCGCCGATTTCGTCGCGCTCCGGTTCGGCGAAGCGGGTGCTCAGGTCGCCGTTGGCCACCGTCTCGGCCACCCCGATCGCCGCTTGCAGCGGCTTGGTGATGCTGCGCGTGATCAGCCACGCGACCAGCGTGCCGAGGATCACCAGCAGCACGCCGAGCAGCGTCACCAGGGTCGCGCTGCGTTGGTTCGACACCTCGAGCGCCTGTGCGGTGTCGTCGATCGCCTTGCGCTGGAACGCCAGCAATTCGGCGACCTTGGCCTGGTAGGCTTCGGCCGACGGCGTGAACAGCTGCCGGTAAATGCGCTCGGCCTCGGCCGCATCGCCGCTCTTCTGGGCGCTCATCACCGCGGTCTTGGCGGTCTGGTATTTGGCGCGCAGATCGGCCGAGGCCTGGTAGATCGCCTTTTCCTGTTCGCTGGCCAGCAATCCTTCGATCTTCTTCATCAGTGCGCCGCCCGTGCGCGTGCTGTCGACGATGGCGTCGGCGAACACGGTCGACAGCTTGTCGTCGCTGCTGCGGGCGATCAGCGCGGTGCGCACGACCGACGAGTAGAGCACCACATACCAGTCGGAGACGATGCGCTCCTTGGCCAGCGGCTGCGCCATCATTTGGCGCGTCGCTTCGGCGTTGTGGCGTGCGTTGAGCAGGGCGAACGAGGTGGAGACGATGGACAGGATCAAGACCAGGGCAAAGCCGAGCGCAAGACGCGTCCCGATCCGGATAGTGGAGAGTGCGTGCATGACGGTATCCGATCAAGAAAGAAGTTCCCCGGTGGCGGGGATAGGAATAGTATGCCCCGGGAAACGATCGGAATGGTCCAAGCGGACTAAAAACACGCCCGGCAAGGGCGTCCTGTTGCGTTATTGCCCCAATTCCGTGCGTTTATTGATGACTTGCTATGGCGCCGAGCCTGCCGCCGCGTTCCAGCCGCCGCCCAGCACCTGGTACAGGGTGACCTGGTTTTGCAGCCGCTGCAGCTTGGCCTGGACCGCCGCCTGCTGCGCCGCGAACAGCGAACGCTGGGCGTCGAGCAGGTCGAGGTAGCTGGCCGCGCCGCTGCGGTAGCGCAGGTCGGACAGCTTGAAGCGCTCGGCCTCGGCGGCGGCCACCGCACGCTGGGCGATCAACTGGTCGCCCAGCGTGGCTTGTCCGGCCAACGCGTCCGACACTTCGCGGAACGCGGTCTGGATCGCCTTCTCGTACTGCGCCAACGCAATGTCGCGCCCGGCCTTGGCGCTGTCGACGCCGGCGCGGGTGCGGCCGAAGTCGAAGATCGGCAGGATCGCTTGCGGCGCGAAGGTCCAGCCCCAGGAGCCGCCCTTGAACAAGCCGCTCAGCTCCGAGCTGGCGCTGCCGGCGCTGCCGGTCAGCGCGATGCGCGGGAAGTAGGCCGCGCGCGCGGCGCCGATGTTGGCGTTGGCCGCGATCAGCTGCTGTTCGGCGGCGCGGATGTCGGGCCGCACCGTGAGCAGGTCGGACGGCAGGCCGGCCGGCAGCTCGCCGAGCGCGGTCGCGGCGAGCGTGGCGGCGCCGGCCGGCGCCGCGGGCAGCGGCGAGCCGACCAGCAGCACCAGCAGGTTGAGGTCCTGCGCGCGCTGGCGCAGCTGCTGCGCCAGCACCACGCGCGCGGTGTCGACCAGCGACAGGCCGAGCTGCAGGTCGAGCTTGGAGAGCACGCCGTTGTCGTACTTCAGCTGGATCAGCTTGAGCGATTCCTCGCGCCCGGCCAGGGTCTGGCGCGTCAGCTCGAGCAGCTCGTCGTCGGCCAGCAGCGCAAGGTAGACGTTGGCGACCGCGGCCACCAGGCTGATATGGGTGGCCTTGCGCGCCTCCTCGGTGGCGAGGAACTGCGCCAGCGCGGCCTCGCTCAGGTTGCGCACCCGGCCGAACAGGTCGAGCTCGAAGGCGCTGACCTGCAGGCCGGCGGTGTAGGTACTGACGATGCCGTTGTCCGGCACCGGCACGCGGCTGCCGGTGACGCCGGCACTGACGGTCGGCAGCTGGTCGGCGCGCCGGATCCGGTACTGGGCGCGCGCCTGCTCGATGTTGAGGATCGCGACCCGCAGGTCGCGGTTGTTGGCCAGCGCGAGGTCGATCAGCTGGCGCAGGCGGGCGTCGGCGAAGAAGCGCTGCCATTCGATGGTCGTGACGGGCTCGCCAGTGGCGAGGCCGCCAGCCTCGCCGCCGGCGGCCGGCAGGTCGGGGAACGCCGGCGCGAC
>DASRXO010000379.1:0-7257 GCA_035654095.1 Telluria sp. | reverse complement strand
CAGTCGCGCGCGGTCATGCGGAGGGAGAGTTTGAGCATCTAGACGTTCGCGAAAAATTGGTCGACTTCATCGAGGAAGCGCTGCTTGACGCCGGCCTCGAGGAAGGCGGCGCCGAAGCTGTTGCGCGCCAGCCGCTGCGCGTGCGACAGGCCGAGCGGCAGCGCTTCGAAGGCGGCCACGAAGTTATCGTTGATGTAGCCGCCGAAGTAAGCCGGGTCGTCCGAATTGATGGTGGCCATGATGCCGGCGTCGAGCAGGGTCAGCAGGTTATGGTCGCGCATGGTGTCGAACACGCGCAGCTTGACGTTCGACAGCGGGCACACGGTCAGCGGCACTTGCTCGCGCGCCAGGCGCGCGCTCAGGGCCGGGTCCTCGAGGCAGCGCACGCCGTGGTCGATGCGCTCGGCGCCCAGCAGGTCGAGCGCGGTGGCGATGTAGGCCGGCGGGCCCTCCTCGCCCGCATGCGCGACGCGGTGCAGGCCGGCCTCGCGCGCGTCGAGGAAGACTTGCTGGAACTTCTCGGGCGGATGGCCGCGCTCGGACGAATCGAGTCCGACGCCGATGAACTTGGCGCGGTGCGGCAGCGCCGCGGCCAGCGTGGCCTGGGCATCGGCCTCGCTCAAGTGGCGCAGGAAGCACAGGATCAGGCTGGCGCTGACCGGGCTGTCCTGGCAGGCGCGGTAGATGCCGTCGATCACGGCCGCGAACGGCACGCCGCGCGCGGTGTGGGTCTGGGGGTCGAAGAAGATCTCGGCATGCCGCACATTGTCGGCCGCGGCGCGCGCCAGGTAGGCCGCGGTCATGTCGTAGAAGTCCTGCTCGGTCAGCAGCACGCTGGCGCCGGCGTAGTAAATGTCGAGAAAGGACTGCAAATCCGTGAACGCGTAGGCGCGGCGCAACGCGTCGACCGAGCCATAAGGCAGGGAAACACCGTTTCTTTGCGCTAGAGCAAAGATCAGCTCGGGCTCGAGCGAGCCTTCGATGTGGATGTGCAACTCGGCCTTCGGCATGCGCTGCACAATGAGGCGCAACTGCGCGTTGAGCATAATGTTCTCCATGACAGATCGTCCGCGGGACCACCCCGAACCCGCAGTGTAGCGCATGCGCGCCGCGCTCTCAGTACGCTGCGGAAAGTATGTGACACGCACGCGAATTTGTGCGCCACGGCTGGCCGAGTTCGTGCACTATCGCTTATCCATTTATGGACTCGGTGCACTTCGCGCGCACGGCCCCAAAAGGACTGCGGCGCAGGCTTGAGAAAGCGTCATCGAGATGCATGAATGCGACAGGACGCACACCGATAAACGCGGTGTTTATCGTTTAAATTCATATACTTATACCAGTTACATTCGCTCACACTACATTGCTTTGACTTCCGGAACTATTAGGCACATAATAAATTTCATAGGCGTAAGAAGACGTTCTCAGCAAGCGCAAATTACCCGGAAAAACCGGGATAAAAAGAAAACATCATTACCAGTTTTTTGTTTCAGAAATATTGAACGGAAAACCCGCGTAACGATTCAAAAAAGGAGTACGCCGATAACCGAGGCCGCAGGCAGATGCCAACGCCATGCCAGAGACCAGTGTGAGCACACTAAAGGACATTCATATGACCATTTTTGACAACTACGCAGCTCGCTACGAGCGTACCCGTGAAGAGGAATATTCGCTCTCGGAGTATCTGGCCCTGTGCAAGAAGGACCGCCTGACCTACGCCAGCGCCCCGGAACGCATGCTCGCAGCCATTGGCGAACCCACCCTCGTCGATACGCGTAACGACACGCGGTTGTCGCGCATCTTCGCCAACAAGGTCATCAAGGTCTACCCGGCGTTCCGCGAGTTTTATGGCACCGAAGAAGTGATCGAACAGGTGGTTTCCTATTTCCGCCACGCGGCCCAGGGCCTGGAAGAACGCAAGCAAATCCTCTATTTGCTGGGCCCGGTGGGCGGCGGCAAATCGTCGATCGCCGAGAAGCTCAAGGCGCTGATGGAGCAAGTGCCGTTCTACTGCCTGAAGGGCTCGCCGGTGAATGAATCGCCGCTCGGCCTGTTCAACGAGGACGAGGACGGCATCCTGCTCGAGGAAGACTACGGCATTCCGCGGCGCTACCTGCGCACCATCCCCAGCCCGTGGGCGGTCAAGCGCCTGCACGAGTTCAACGGCGACATCAACAAGTTCCGCGTGGTCAAGCGCTACCCCTCGGTGCTCAAGCAGGTCGCGATCTCGAAGACCGAGCCGGGCGACGAGAACAACCAGGATATTTCTTCGCTGGTCGGCAAGGTCGACATCCGCAGGCTCGAGGATTACGCCCAGGACGATCCGGACGCCTACAGCTACTCGGGCGGCCTGTGCCTGGCCAACCAGGGCCTGATGGAATTCGTCGAGATGTTCAAGGCCCCGATCAAGGTGCTGCACCCGCTGCTGACCGCGACCCAGGAGGGCAACTACAAGGGCACCGAGGGCTTCGGCGCGATCCCCTTCGACGGCATCATCCTGGCCCACTCCAACGAATCGGAATGGAAGACCTTCCGCAACAACCGCAACAACGAGGCGTTCCTCGACCGTATCTATATCGTGAAGGTGCCGTACTGCCTGCGCGTGACCGACGAGATCAAGATCTACGACAAGCTGATCCGCAACTCTTCGCTCGACAAGGCGCCCTGTGCGCCGGGCACCATGAAGATGATGGCCCAGTTCGCGATCCTGTCGCGCCTGAAAGATCCCGAGAACTCCAGCGTCTTCTCGAAAATGCTGGTCTACGACGGCGAAAACCTCAAGGACACCGATCCCAAGGCGAAGTCGATGCACGAGTACGTCGATTACGCCGGGGTCGACGAGGGCATGAACGGGCTGTCCACGCGCTTCGCCTTCAAGATCCTGTCCAAGGTATTCAACTTCGACACCACCGAGGTGGCGGCCAATCCGGTGCACCTGCTGTATGTGCTCGAGCAGCAGATCGAACGCGAGCAGTTCCCGCCCGAGACCGAGCAGCGCTACTTCTCCTACATCAAGGAGCACCTGGCGCAGCGCTATGTCGATTTCATCGGCAAGGAAATCCAGACCGCGTATCTCGAAAGCTATTCCGAGTACGGCCAGAATATCTTCGACCGCTACGTGACGTTTGCCGATTTCTGGATCCAGGACCAGGAGTTCCGCGATCCCGACACCGGCGAGAGCTTCGACCGCGACTCGCTCAACAACGAGCTCGAGAAGATCGAAAAGCCGGCCGGGATTTCGAACCCCAAAGACTTCCGCAACGAGATCGTCAACTTCGGCCTGCGCGCGCGCGCCACCAATGGCGGCAAGAATCCGGCCTGGACCAGTTACGAGAAATTCCGCACCGTGATCGAGAAAAAAATGTTCTCGAATACCGAGGAATTGCTGCCAGTCATTTCGTTCAACGCCAAGGCCAGCGCCGAAGACGCCAACAAGCACGCCGACTTCGTCGCCCGGATGGTGGAAAAGGGCTACACTGCGAAACAGGTCCGCCTCCTTTGCGAATGGTATTTGCGTGTGAGGAAGTCGTCGTAGGGTGGGTACGGCTTAGGCCGTGCCCACGCGTGACGGGTGTGCAGCCCGCGGCGGGCCGTGCCCACGCGTGACGGGTGTGCAGCCCGCGGCGAGGCTAGCTTGATGCAGGCGTCACGCGTGGGCATGGCGTTGCCATACCCACCCTACGCCAAAGTATTAAGATAGTAAGGGCCAGGCGTCATTTCCGCCCGGCCCGCCGCGAATTTCAGCAGGAGGCCCGTTTTGACTTACCTCATCGACCGACGCTTGCAAGGCAAGAACAAGTCAGCGATCAACCGCGAGCGCTTCCTACGGCGTTACAAGAGCCAGATCAAGGACGCCGTGGGGCGCGCGATCAAGGGGCGTTCGATTACCGATATCGAGAACGGCGAGAAGGTCTCGATTCCCGTCAAGGACGTCAACGAACCCCACTTCGGCCATGCCCACGGCGGCGTGTGGGAAACCGTCAACCCCGGCAACAAGGAATACCAGAAGGGCGACCAGTTCAACCGGCCCAAGGGCGGCGGCGGCGCGGGCCGCGGCAAGGCCGGCAATAGCGACCAGACCACCGAAGACGACTTCATCTTCGAACTCTCGCGCGAAGAATTCATGAATTACTTCTTCGAGGACCTGGAACTGCCGAACATGGTCAAGACCCAGCTGACCCAGACCACCGAATTCAAGAACCAGCGCGCCGGCTACAATATGTCGGGCACGCCGTCCAACATCCACGTGCTGCGTTCCCTGCGCGGCGCGCTGGGGCGGCGCATCGCGGTGGGCGGCAATTCGCGCCGCGCACTGATCCGCGCCGAACGCGAACTGGTCGAGCTGCTGGAAGAAGGCGTGGCGCTGGACGCCCCGCGCGTGGTCGAGCTCAAGCACCTGATCCACCACTTGCACACCAAGCTGATCGCGATCCCCTTCATCGATCCCTTCGACCTGCGCTACAGTAACCGCATCAAGGTGCCGAAGCCGATGACCCAGGCCGTGATGTTTTGCATCATGGACGTCTCGGGCTCGATGGACGAGAGCCGCAAGGACACCGCCAAGCGCTTCTTCATCCTGCTCTACCTGTTCCTCAAGCGCGCCTACGACAAGATCGACGTGGTGTTCATCCGCCACCACACGGCCGCGGCCGAAGTGGACGAGGACGAATTTTTCCACTCGCGCGAATCGGGCGGCACCGTGGTGTCCTCGGCCCTGAACCTGCTGCAGAAAATTATCGGCGAGCGCTACGCCAGCGGCGAGTGGAACAGCTACGTGGCCCAGGCCTCGGACGGCGACAACTGGGACAACGATTCGGTGCTGTGCAAGCAGCTCTTGATCAACACCATCATGCCGACGGTCCAGTACTACACCTATGTCGAGATCACCGACGGGCCGCCGCAAAACCTGTGGGAACAGTACGCCGAGGTGGGCGACCACCACCAGAACTTCGCGATGCAGAAGATCGTGACGCCGGCCGACATCTATCCCGTGTTCCGCGAACTGTTCAAGAAACAACCGAAATGATTTTGGAACTCACTCCATGCCAAGAGACCCCAACAACCCGCGCGCCCTGCCCGAGCAGTCGGAATGGACCTTCGACCTGATCGAGCACGCGCACGAAGAAATCCGCCGCGTCGCCAGGAAGTTCGGCCTCGACACCTATCCGAACCAGCTCGAGATCATCACCGCCGAGCAAATGATGGACGCCTACACCTCGGTCGGGATGCCGGTCTCGTACAACCACTGGTCGTTCGGCAAGCACTTCCTGTCCACCGAAAAGAGCTACAAGCGCGGCCAGATGGGGCTGGCCTACGAGATCGTGATCAACTCGAATCCCTGCATCGCCTACCTGATGGAGGAGAACAGCCTGACCATGCAGGCGCTGGTGATCGCCCACGCGGCCTACGGCCACAATTCCTTCTTCAAGGGCAATTACCTGTTCCGCACCTGGACCGACGCCGACGCGATCGTCGACTACATGGTGTTCGCCAAGAATTACATCGCCGAGTGCGAGCAGCGCTACGGCATCGACGCGGTCGAGCTGCTGCTCGACTCCTGCCACGCGCTGTCGAACTACGGGGTGGACCGCTACAAGCGCCCGGCCAAGCTGTCGATGGCGCAGGAGAACGCGCGCCAGAAGGAGCGCGAGGAATACGCCCAGTCCCAGGTCAATGCGCTGTGGCGCACGGTGCCGCGGCGCGACGAGGAGGCGGCCGACGCGCCGCCGCCGCGGTTTCCGCCGGAGCCCGAGGAAAACCTGCTCTACTTCATCGAGAAATACGCGCCGCTGCTCGAACCCTGGCAGCGCGAGATGGTGCGCATCACGCGCAAGATCTCCCAGTACTTCTATCCGCAACGCCAGACCCAGGTCATGAACGAGGGCTGGGCCACCTTCTGGCACTACACGATTTTGCAGGAGCTCTATAAAGAGGGCATCGTGGGCGACGGCTTCATGATGGAGTTCTTGCAGAGCCATACCAACGTGGTCTACCAGCCGTCCGCCACCAGCCCCCATTACAACGGGATCAATCCGTACGCACTCGGGTTCGCGATGATGAGCGACATCCGTCGCATCTGCGAAGACCCGACCGAGGAAGACCGCGACTGGTTCCCCGACATGGCCGGCAGCGACTGGCGCACCACCCTCGATTTCGCGATGCGCAATTTCAAGGACGAGAGCTTCATCGCGCAATA
Organism: Telluria sp.; assembly: GCA_035654095.1. GTDB lineage: Bacteria > Pseudomonadota > Gammaproteobacteria > Burkholderiales > Burkholderiaceae_D > Telluria_A. The sequence goes on along the minus strand of DASRXO010000379.1, from coordinate 1,061 downwards.
CCTCTCGCCCAAGCTGATCCGCGACTTCCATTTCTTCGCCGTGCTCGACGACGACCGGAACGACAAGCTGACCATCTCCGCGATCCACGACGAGCGCGGCTACCGCTACGTGCGCCAGCAGCTGGCCGAGCAATATAACCTGGGCAACCGCGAGCCCAATATCCAGGTCTGGCAGGTCAATACCCGCGACGACCGCGCGCTGACCCTGCGCCACACCCAGTTCCAGCGGCGTCCGCTGAACCAGCAGGCGCAGGAAGTGCTCAAGCACGTGGCGCGGCTGTGGGGCTTCGACGTCCGGCTCGAAACCGTGGACCCGACCGGCAACGTGAGCAGCAGCATCGAGTGCAAGCGCGAAAAGCGCAACCGCGGCGGCTGAGCCGTCTCCCCGCTGCCGCGCCGTCGGATATAGCAAAGCTGGCGCACGGCATAACTCTTGGTTATGCCGTGCGGCCATTTCAACAGTACGCCCCCTCCCCTCAAAACTGGCTATAGTTGGCGTCAACACGCCCCATGGGCCTGACGATATTTTCCCATCGTCAAAAACGGGCAAGCATAATTTCGTCGAATCGGACGTAGCGCCTCATCTTCCACAAATCGAGGCCCCACCCAAAATGCATTGCGTTTTTGCCTAGTTTTCCGCACCAGAATAATGCAGGGCGCACCCATATGGAAGAGCACGCACCCCCTTGGTTTGCCCGTAAATCTGGCCGTTTTTTGGGCATTAAATTTGATGTGCAAAAAAGAATTCGTAGGTATAATTCGCCGATGTCCCGGATGCGGCTCTAGGTGTTGTCGTGTTTTGTGGGTTTGGTAGCAACAAAAGAGTTGGTATTGGAGAAAGCAGGCATGAATTTTTCGCATGAGAAGCAGCCCGGGAAGAATTTCACTGGCATCACCATTGTCATCATCTTGCACGTGCTCGTCGCCTATGGGATCGTTACCGGTCTCGGCAAGCGCATGGTCACTAAGATGGCCGAGGCAGTGGAGACCAAGATTATTGAAGAGGTGAAGCCCCCACCACCGAAGGACGTGCCGCCACCACCGCCACCGCCGGAAATGAA
>DASRXO010000378.1:0-4192 GCA_035654095.1 Telluria sp. | reverse complement strand
TGGCCCTCGAGCCGGACGCGCGCAAGCGCACCATGCGCATCACGGCCGAGGCCAAGACCAGCGACGACATGATTGCCTACGTCGAGCAGCTCAAGCAGCAGGAACTGTTTGCCGCTGTGGTGCTGACGCGCCACGAAATCAACGATCAGGACCCGAACAAGCCGATCCGCTTCCAGCTTGATGCACAATGGACGGCGCCATGAAGCCGATCGCCCTCCCAGCCCTGTTGTTGCGCCTGCGCCTGGCCCTTGCCGCGCTGGGCCCGCTCGCCTGCGGCGCCGCGCTGCTGTGCGTGCTGGCTGCGGCCGCCTTGCTGTGGCTGCTGCCCGAGCGCGTCCTGCAGGGCAAGCGCCAGCACGTCGCGTTGGGCGCGGCCGCCTTGCCGGCCAGCGCGCACCAGCCGGCGCCGGTGACGGACAATGAAAACCTGGCCCTGTTCTACGACACCCTCGGCGAACAGCGCTACGTCGAGCAGCAGGTCAAGACCCTGTTCGGGCTGGCCGCCAAGACCGGGCTGGCGCTGAGCCAGGGCGAGTACAAGGGCGCCTACGACCAGAACGGCAAACTGTATACCTACCAGGTCAGCTTGCCGGTCAAGGGCAGTTACCGCGCGATCTGGCAATTCGGGCTGCTGGCGCTGCGCGCGATTCCGTTTGCCTCGCTCGACGAGATCAGCTTCAAGCGCGACACCATCGGCGACGCCAACGTCGAAGCGCGCCTGCGCCTGACGCTCTACCTGGCGGCCGACGGCGCGGGAGGTGCGCGATGAAGCCGCGCCACATCGCGCTCGGCGCGGCGCTCGCCATCGCGGCCGGTTTCGCCGTGTTCGGCGACAAGACGCCCGACTCGCCGCTGGCCGAGGCGGTGGTGCGCGGCGCCGCGCCGTTCGCGCGCCCGGCCGCCCCTGTCGCCGCGGCTGGCGCGAGCGCGCCGAAAGGTGCGCCCGAGCCGGCCATCCTGCGGCTGATCCCGCGCGCCGACCTGATCCCGGATGGCGCCGAGGCGCTGGGCGGCGCCGAAAACCTGTTCCTGAGCCAGGACTGGAATCCGCCGCCCCCGCCGCCCTCGACCGCGCCGCCGCCCCCACCGCCGCCGCCGACCGCGCCGCCGCTGCCGTTCACCTATCTCGGCAAGGCGGTGGGCGAGGGCGCGTGGGAAGTCTACCTGGCGCGCGGCGACAAGACCTATATCGTGCATCCCAAGGAAGTGGTCGACGGCGTGTACCGCATCGATGCAATCGCGCCGCCGACCATCACTTTCACCTACCTGCCTTTGAACCAGGTTCAACAGCTCAACATTGGAGTCTTCGACTGATGGCTAGTCACCGGATTGGCACACGCTGCCTGCATCTGCCGCGCCTGCTCGGGCTGGCGTCGATCGTCTTGATCGCGCTGGCGCTGGGCGGTTGCGCCGCGCAAATGGCTTACCGCGAAGGCAAGGACCTGATCGCCCAGGACAAGGTCGAGGCCGGGCTGCTGAAGTACCAGGAGGCCTTGGCGGCCGATCCCACCAACGCCATCTACCGCGCCGCCTTCCTCGGTGCGCGCGACCGCAGCGCCCAGCGCCTGCTCGACCAGGCCGAGCGCGAACTGGCCGACGGCAAGCAGGCGCTGGCGCTGCAGAGCTACCGCCGGGTGCTGGCGATCGATCCGCAAAACGAGCGCGCGCGCGCCGGCCTGCGCCTGATCGAGGCCGACCAGCGGCTTGCCAAACTGTTCGAAGAAGCCAGCGCCGCCTTCGAGAAAAACGATGTCGAACTGGCGCGCCAGAAGCTTACCGCGATCCTGACCGAGCGTCCCAACCACGAGCCGGCGCGCCTGCTGCTGGCGCAAGTGGTGGAGAAGACGAGCGCTGCGCCGTCCGCCGAAAGCGGCCTGGCCGCGGCCTACAAGATGCCGATCAGCATAGAGTTTCGCGACGCGCCGCTCAAGCAGGTGTTCGAAGTCATCGCGCGCCGCTCGGGCCTGAACTTCTTGTTCGACAAGGACGTCAAGACCGACCAGCGCACCTCGATCTTCCTGAAAAACAGCACGGTCGAAGCGGCCGTGTATTACCTGTTGGTGAGCAACCAGCTCGAGCAGCAGGTGATGGACGGGAACACCATCCTGGTCTATCCCAACGTCGCCGCCAAGCTCAAGGAATACCAGGAGATGACGGTCAAGACCTTCTTCCTGGCCAATGCCGAGGCCAAGAACGTGGCCAACACGCTCAAGACCATCCTCAAGTCGCGCGACGTGGTGGTCGATGAAAAGCTCAACCTGGTGATCCTGCGCGACAGCCCGGAGGCGATCAAGCTGGCCAGCCGCCTGATCGCGCTGCAGGACGTGCCCGAGCCGGAAGTCATGCTCGAAGTCGAGATCCTCGAGATCAAGCGCAGCCGCATCCTCGAGCTCGGCATCGCCTGGCCGACCACGCTGGCGCTGGCGCCGCTGCAAAGCGCCACCGGACCGCTGACCATCGACCAGTTGCGCGGCCTGAACAGCGGCAATATCGGCATCACCGGCGTGTCGGCGACCATCACCGCCAACCAGACCGACGGCGACTCGACCACGCTGGCCAATCCGCGCATCCGGGTGCGCAACAAGGAAAAGGCCAAGGTCGTCATCGGCGACAAGGTGCCGACCATCACCACCACGATTTCGTCCGGCGTCGGTGGTTTCGCGTCGGAGTCGATCAACTATGTCGACGTCGGCCTGACCCTCAACGTCGAGCCGACGATTTACCTGAACAACGAGGTGGCGATCCGCATCTCGCTGGAAGTGAGTAACCTGCTCGACACCATCACCACCAAGTCGGGCACGGTCGGCTACCGCATCGGCACGCGCTCGGCCAGCACCATGCTGCAATTGAAGGACGGCGAAAACCAGGTGCTGGCCGGCCTGATCCGCAAGGACGAGGGCAACAGCGGCAGCAAGGTGCCGGGCTTCGGCAATCTGCCGATCCTCGGCCGCCTGTTCGGCAGCAATACCGACTCGGACGACAGGACCGAAGTCGTGTTGTCGATCACGCCGCATCTGATCCGCAATCTGCAGCGCCCGCCGGCCGCGACCGCCGAATTCAGCGCCGGCACCGAGGCCAGCTTCCGGCGTCGTCCCGATACCGCGGCGAGGGTGCCGGCCGTGTTGCCGCTCAATCCGGGCACGCGGCCGCCGCTGCCGGGCGCGGCGCCGGTCGCGCCGCCCGCCATGCCTGCGCCTGCGCCTGCGCCCACCAGCGGTGCGCCGGTCGTGACGCCGTTGCCGGCGCCGGACACCGCGCCCGCCCCGCAGCAATGATCGTGCGCAGCGCCGGCCGCGGCTTCACCCTGATCGAATTGCTGGTCACGCTGGCGATTCTGGCGCTGCTCGGCACGCTGGTGGTGCCGGTCAGCCAGCTGGCGGTGCAGCGCAAGCAGGAGACCGAGCTGCGCCGTTCGCTGCGCGAGATCCGCCAAGGCATCGACGCCTACAAGCGCGCGTACGACGAAGGCCGGATTACCAAGGTGCTCAACTCCACCGGCTACCCGAAGAGCCTGGAGCTGCTGGTCGACGGCGCACCCGATTTGCGCAGCCCGAAGCGCGCCAAGATCTTCTTCCTGCGCCGGATCCCGCGCGACCCCCTCAATCCGGACGCCGAGCTGAGCGATGCCCAGACCTGGGGCAAGCGCAGCTACGCCAGCGAGGCGGCCGAACCGAAAGAGGGCGAGGACGTCTACGATGTGTATTCCCTCTCGGAGCGGACCGGCCTGAACGGCGTGCTCTATCGCAAATGGTGAGGCCGTCCATGACCCCTATGCAACGGCGGCGCGCCGGCTTCACGCTGATCGAGCTGCTGGTGGTGCTCGCCATCGTCGCGCTGCTGCTGACGCTGGCGGTGCCGCGTTACTTCCCGAGCATCGACAACGCCAAGGAAGTGATCCTGGCCGACAACCTGCGCAACACGCGCGCGATCCTCGACCAATACTATGCCGACACCGGGCGCTACCCGGATTCGCTGGAGCAGTTGGTCGAGAAAAAATACCTGCGCAATCTGCCGGTCGATCCGATCACCGACAGCAGCAGCACCTGGATCGTGGTGCCGCCCGACGACGGCAGCAAGGGCGGGGTTTACACGATCAAGAGCGGCGCGCCCGGCAACGACCGCAGCGGCAAACCCTATCTCGAGTGGTAGCGCCGTGCCGTATCGCGCGCGTCACGGCGGTTTCACCTACCTC
>DASRXO010000377.1:0-2963 GCA_035654095.1 Telluria sp. | reverse complement strand
CTGCCTGTTCAACACCCTGGCCCTGATCGGCCAGCTGATCGAGACCGACCCGCCGCAGGCCGCGCGCATCCATATGCACCTGATCGAATACCTGCGCGCCACGCTGCCGCAGATGCGCGCGGTCGGCGGCGGCACGCTGGGCCGCCAGGTCGAGCTGGCGCGCGCCTACCTCGCCATCATGCAGGCGCGCATGAAGGAGCGGCTGGCGGTGCAGTTCGAGGTGCCCGATTTCCTCGGCAGCGCGCCGTTCCCGCCGATGATGCTGCTCACGCTGATCGAGAATTCGATCAAGCACGGGCTCGAGCCGAAGGTCGACGGCGGCCGCATCGAGATCGCCGCGCGGGTGGTCGGCGCGACGCTGCAGGTCGACGTGCGCGACAACGGCGCCGGCTTCGACCTGCATGCCGACGAGGGCGTCGGCCTGGCCAACATCCGCGAGCGCCTGCGCCTGCAGGGTCGCCATCTGGGCTTCGAGCAGGCGCCGTTCGAGCACCGCGACGTTGGCCTGCGCGGTCGCTTCCTTGGCCATCAGCTCGGCCTTGCGCTTGCCGCCGGCCAGCACCTTGACGCCGAACGAGATGAAGATGAACCAGGTCGCCGGCTCCGGCGTGCGGACGATCGCGCCGAACGTCATCACGAGGAACCAGGTGAGGACCAGCTGACGCCATTCGACCAGGGCCAGCCAGTCGAAGAAACTCCACCACAGGACGGCCGCTTCCTTGAACGCATCGCGCACGAAGTCGACGACCCGGCTGATCTGGCTGGCCTGCACGATCACTCTCCGTGGCGGCGGCGCGTGTTGAGGACGATCGCGGCCACCACCAGCTTGATCGCCATGAACACGACGAACAGGAAGATCGCCAGCGGCACGATGGTGATCGCCAGCGCCAGGCCGACGCAGCTCATCAGCAGCGCCGGCCACGACATGGTGGCGATCGCGCGCACGCCGTAGCGCAGCGTCTTGACGACGGCTTGCGCGATCTCTTCCAGGAAATTGGCAAAGGATTGCAGGCTTGGGTTTTTCATACGATTACTCCAGTGAGAGGCGATGAGAAGCACTCTAGCAAGCCGGCGCCGGCGCGGCCAGCGCGGACCGACGAAACGCGCAAACAGGGGGATGAGCGGTGAATCCATCGCCGCTAGGCGGGAATCGCCACCGCCGCCAGCACCATATCGGTGATCATCTTTTCGGCGTCGTCGAAGTCCTTGCGGGTGAGCTGCTTGCGGTTCAACACCAGCGCCATCTGGGCCGCGAAATCGGCATACGACTGGGTCATCGCCCAGATCGCGAACAGCAGGTGGGTGGCGTTGAGCGGCGCGATGCGGCCTTCCTCGATCCAGCGCTCGAATACCTCGATGTCCTTGCGCAGCAGCGGCACCACGCGGTTCTGGATCTGCTCCCCGTACAGCTGCGCGCCGCCGATCACCTCCATCGCGTACACCCGCGAAGCCCACGGCTGCTCGCGCGAGAAGCGCAGCTTGGCCTGGATGTAGGCGCGCAGCACCTCGCGCGGGTCCTGCTCCGGATCGGCCAGGTGCTCCATGCGCTCCAGCCAGTCGTCGAGCACGTCGTCCAGCACGCGCTGGTACAAGGCCTGCTTGGTCGGGAAGTAGTACATCAGGTTTTGCTTCGACAGGCCGGCGTTGTCGGCCACGGTGGCGATCGACGCGCCTTCGTAACCGCATTCGGCGAACACGCGCACCGCCTCGGCGACGATGTCGGATTCCAGCTTGCCGCGATTGAGTACGCGCCGCTTGACGGTCGCGGTGCGGATCGCATTCACGGTTTTGGACAGGGCCATGGACTCTTTCAGCGGATCGACTTGAGGAAATCGAGCAGCACCGGCGCATCCGCCGCATACGCGACGTTGAAGCGGAACCAGATCGACTCGGAAGGGCGCAGCATGAAGAATTCGTTCGGCGACAGCAGGATGCCGGCCTTCAGCGCGAGGTCGGCGATGACCTTGCCGTTCCACTCGGGCGTGGGCGCGTCCGGCCAGCCGGCGCTGACGAACATGCCGCCGCGCGGTTTCGCGACCGGCGCCATGCCGGCCTCGCGCAGCCGCTCGATGGTGCGTTCGCGCCCCGATTCGAGCTGGCTCGCGAGCTTCTCCACCATCCGCTTGTAGGGCCGCGCCGAGACCGCGTGGTACACCGCGCGCTCGTTGATCTCGGAGGTGGTCAGGCCGGCCAGCATCTTCACGCGCAGCAGTTCGGGCACCAGCGAATTGGAGGCGCAGATCGAGCCCACCCGCAGCACCGGCGACAGCGTCTTCGAAAAGCTGCCGACCCGGATCACGCGCCGCAAGCCGTCCATCGCCGCCAGCGAGGCCTCGCCGCGCGCCGCCAGTTCGCGGTAGATGTCGTCTTCCACCAGCCAGAAATCGAACTGCTCGGCCACGCCCAGCAGCCGGTGCGCCTGGGCCTGCGTGAGCGAGGTGCCGAGCGGGTTTTGCAGCACGGTGTTGACGAACATGAGCTTGGGCTGGGCGATCGCGGCCTGCGCCATCAGGAACTCGAAATCGAGCCCCGCCTCGCCGCGCGGAATGCCGACCGCGATGCAGCCGTGATGGCGGATCAGCGACAGCAGGTTGCTGTAGCCGGGGTCTTCGACGAACACGGTGTCGCCCGGCTTGGTCAGCGTGCGCAGCACCAGGTCGAAGGCGTGGGTCGCGCCGTGGGTCAGCAGCACCTGGTCGGGGCCGACCGCGAACAGCTCCTCGGACAGGCTGGCCGCCATGTGCTGGCGCAGGGTCGGGAAGCCGAGCGGATGGCCGTAGCCGCGCAGGCGGTTGGCCGGGATCTTCATCGCGTGGCGCACCGCGTCGAGGACGGTGGTCTCGCCGTACCACTCGGGCGGCAGCCAGCCGGCGCCGACCGGCAGCGCGTCCGACACGCCGGAATACAAGTCCGGCGTGAGCGCGTCGATCGCGGTGGGCGTGGCGTGCAGCGCCAGTTGCTGG
>DASRXO010000376.1:0-4409 GCA_035654095.1 Telluria sp. | reverse complement strand
CATGGAGGACATATGGTTTTCAGTCTAGGTTGGTTATTCGGTGGCCGCTAGTGCTGGCGCGGCTTAATTTTTGGCGGGCGGCGTGTATTCAGGCGCAACGACGCCCATCGAGACGATGTATTTCAGGGCCGCATCGACGCTCATGTCCAGCTCGACGACCTTGCTGCGCTCCATCATCAGGAAGAAGCCGGAGGTCGGATTCGGCGTAGTCGGGACGTAGACGCTGACGTAGTCGCCGGTCAGATGGTTCTTGACGTCGCCGCCGGGCACGCCGGTCAGGAAACCGATGGTGTACGAATCGGCATGCGGGTAAGGCAGCAGCACGGCCTTGCGGAAGGCGTTGCCGGAGGACGAGAACAGCGTGTCGGACACTTGCTTGACGCTGCCGTACAGCGAGCTCACCACCGGGATGCGCTGCAGCAGCCGCTCCCACAGGCGCACGACGTAATTGCCGACCAGGTTGTTGGTCAGCAGGCCGGTGACGAACACGATCGCGATGGTCAGGATGGTGCCGAGGCCGGGAATGTCGAAGCCGATCAGGGTGCGCGGCTGCCAGCGTTCCGGGACGAACAGCAGCGACTGGTCCATCGTGCTGATGACGAGGTTCAGCACCCAGGCCGTGATGGCGAGCGGCACCAGAATCAGCAATCCGGTAATGAAATATTTGCGCATGGATCTCTCGGTTATTGTTGGTCGGATCGCTGCCGCTCCGCGGCCGTCAGGTGTCGCTGGCGCCGGTGCTTGCGGCCGTCGCCGGCGTGGCGGCCGGGGCATCGCTGGCGGCGGCCGGCGCCGCCGGTGCGCTGGCGGTGCCGGCCGCTGGCGCTGCGCCACCGCGGAAGTCGGTCGCATACCAGCCGGTTCCTTTGAGCTGGAAACCGGCCGCGGTGAGCTGCTTCTTGAACGACGGCTTGCCGCACGACAGGCAGACCGTCAAGACCGGGTCGGAAATCTTTTGCAGCACATCCTTGGCAAAACCGCATTCATCGCAGCGGTAGGCGTAAATCGGCATCTGGTACTCCGCAAAAATCGTTAAAACCCTGAATTATAAAGCCTTTTGCGCGGCAACACCCATAGTTGGGCCAGCCGGGGACAGGATGCGGGTGTTGTTTTTACCGCAGGGAAAATAGAAATCTATTTACCCAAGGGTAAGTTGAATGTTTAAATATTATCTCTTCACAGCATTCATTGATGGTAAGGAATAGAACTTGCCATCCACCATTTCAAGAAACAGAAGCTCGCGCGATGGCCCCATCGCCGCAGCCGGCAAAGAACGCTGCACTTCCGGAAGCCCGCTCGCGCGGGCTTTTTTTCGTTCGTCGTTCCCGCAAAAGCGGGAACCTATGCTGAACACGCTCAGTATGGTCTCCCGCTAAGGGGGGCGCCAAGCCCGGGAGCGACGGTTCTCCCGGCAATCCTGACAGCAGGTTCAGTCGGCCGCGCTTTCAATCCTGAATAGCGTTTCCACGGTCACGTCGAGCGCCCGCGCCAATTTCAGCGCCAGAATGGTGGAAGGCACCATATGGCCCATCTCGATGGCGTTGATCGACTTTCTGGTAATGCCGGCCAGTTCCGCAAGCTCGGCCTGGGTCAGGTCGCGCATCGCACGTTGGACCTTCATCGTGGTCTTCAGACGTTCTTCCACGGACGCCCTCAACGGTCGTAGACGAGCATGCTGGACAGAACCGCGCCGGCGCCCAGCAGTGCCGTGGCGCTGGCCATCAGCACAAGCGGATGCGGCAGGGGCATCCAGGCGAGCAGTACAGCCAGCGCCGGCTGGGCGAGCATGACGGCGACCAGGCCATTGCGGTAAGCGCGGTTCAGGCTGTGCTGGCGCCACTCGTCGCTCAGCACCGCTTTCATCGCCGCGCCGCCGCGGTCTATTTGTGCACCTCTTAGCGAAGAACGCATTGCCGCCAGCGCAATGGCGATCCCGATCGGCAGCATTGCAAAAAGCCGGGTCGCCAGCGCGGCCGCGTCGCTGTTCGGGAAAACGTTGATAACGATGGCGTAGCCGCCAAGGACCAAGAGCAGCACCAGCGCGACCCACAGGCTGCGGCGCGAGAACTGTACGAGCAATTCGGATTCGGTAGGCAATGTGGATGGCATGGTGTGCGATTCCGGGTGGTTGAGAGGCGATACAGGGTAGTGTAACATAAACGTCCCATAAAGTAACTTATAGGTTACTTTTAGAATTTTACACACGACTGCGGCGCCTTGTCGTCTTTCCCGCAGTGGGGGAACGACGGGGGAAAAGTAGCGAACTATTCGGCCGGGCCTTCGGCGCGGCGCTGCCAGACTTTCCAGCGTTCCTTGCCGGCGAAGACGGGGATCGAATCGCTCACCGGTGCGTCTTCGATGCAGTCGAACCACGGCGCCAGCAAGGCGTCGAGCTGGGCCGGGTCGATGCCGAACGGCGGACCCTTCGGCTTGTCGTCGAAAAAGAAAAAGCCCGCCAGCATGGCGCCCGGCGCGAGCAAGGCGGCCCAGCGCGCCGCCACCTGCGGCCACATCGCGCGCGGCAGGGCGCACAGGAAGGCGCGCTCGTAAATCAGGTCGAGCGGCCGGGCCGGCTCATACTTGAAAAAATCGGCCTCGACGATACGCCCGCTCCACTTGCCGGCCGCAGCCTTCGCCGTGGCCACCGCGGCCGGCGCAAAGTCGATCGCGACCGCATCCCAGCCGCGGTCCGACAAGAACGCCAGCTCGTAAGCCGCGCCGCAGCCCGGAATCAGGGTCGTCAGCGGCTGCCCTGCCCGCGCCACGAACTCGCGCAAGGCTTGCGGCACGCCGCCCCGGTCCCACGGCGTGAAGCCGCGCTCGAAGCGCTCGTCCCAGAAGGCCGGCGACAAGGGATCGCGGCGCGTGAACTCGGGCATGCTCAGGCCCCGTGGCGCCAGCGCAGATAAAGTTGCAGCAGCAGCGCGCCCATCACGAACGCGCCGACAAAGTACACCACGAAGGACAGCAGCCGGTTGGTGCGGCGCTGCTCTTCCACCAGCTCCTTGAGCAGCTCGGTATTCACGGTGGCCGGCTCGGCCGCCTGCAGCAGCGCGCGATGCACCAGCCGCGGCAGCTGCGGGATGATGTGGGTGAAACGCGGCGCCTCGGCCTTGAGCCGCTCGATCATGCCGGGCACGCCGACCTGCTCGGCCATCCAGCGTTCGAGGTAGGGCTTGGCGGTCTTCCACAGGTCGAGGTCGGGGTCGAGCTGGCGGCCCAGGCCTTCGATGTTGAGCAGGGTCTTTTGCAGCAGCACCAGCTGCGGCTGCACCTCGACGTTGAAGCGGCGCGAGGTCTGGAACAGGCGCAGCAGGATCTGGCCGAAGGAGATGTCCTTCAACGGCCGGTCGAAGATCGGTTCGCAGCAGGCGCGCACCGCCGATTCGAGCTCGTCCACGCGGGTCTCGCGCGGCGCCCAGCCCGATTCGATGTGGGCCTCGGCCACCCGCTTGTAGTCGCGCCGGAAGAAGGCCAGGAAGTTCTGCGACAGGTAATCCTTGTCGAAGTCGTTGAGCGTACCGACGATGCCGAAGTCGAGCGCGATGTAGCGTCCGAAGCTGGCCGGATCGATCGACACCAGGATATTCCCCGGATGCATATCGGCATGGAAGAAACCATCGCGGAACACCTGGGTGAAGAAAATCTCCACCCCATCGCTCGACAGCTTCTTGAGGTCGACGCCCTCGGCGATCAGGCGCTCGGTCTGCCCGACCGGGATGCCGTACATGCGCTCCATCACGATCACGCTGCTCGAGCAATAGTCCCAATACATCTCGGGCACCATCAGCAAGCTCGAATTGGCGAAGTTGCGGCGCAGCTGGCTGGCGTTGGCCGCCTCGCGCATCAGGTCGAGCTCGTCGTGCAGGTATTTGTCGAACTCGGCGACCACTTCTTTCGGCTTCAGGCGCTTGCTCTCGGCCCACACCCGGCCTATCCATTCGGCCGCGATGTGCATCAGCGCGACGTCCTCGTCGATCGACTTCTTCATGCCGGGCCGCAGCACCTTGACCGCCACTTGCTTGCCGTCCCGCAGGGTCGCGAAGTGGACCTGGGCGATCGAGGCCGAGGCCACCGGGGTGCGCTCGAAACTGGCGAACAGCTCGTCCGGATGGGCGCGCAGCGAGCGCGTGATCTGGGCGATCGCGAGGTCGGAGCTGAACGGCGGCACGCGGTCCTGCAGGTGCGCCAGCTCGTCGGCGATATCGGGCGGCATCAGGTCGCGCCGGGTCGACAGCACCTGGCCGAATTTCACGAAGATCGGCCCCAGTTCTTCGAGCGCCATGCGCAGGCGCACGCCGCGCGGGGCCGAAATGTCGCGCCAGAAAAACACCGTGTCGATCAGCGCCGAGATGCGTGGTTTCTTGAGGCCGGAAATGGCGATTTCATCGAGGCCGTACTGCACCGAT
>DASRXO010000375.1:0-4358 GCA_035654095.1 Telluria sp. | reverse complement strand
GCCGGTATGCGGCTCGGTCAGGGCGAAGGCGCCCAGCAGCTCGCCTTGCGCGAGGGGCCGCAGCCACCGCGCCTGTTGCGCTTCGTTCGCATACATCATCGCGATGCTGCATACCGGGCAGTTGTTGACCGAGATGATGGTCGAGGTGCCGCCGTCGCCGGCCGCGATCTCTTCGAGCACCAGCGCCAGCGACACGTAATCCAGGCCGGCGCCGCCCAGCGCTTCGGGTACCGCGACCCCGAACGCGCCCAGCGCCGCCAGCTCCTTCAGTTCTTGTTTCGGGAAGTGGTGCTCGCGGTCCCAGCGCGCGGCGTTGGGCGCGAGGCGCTCTTGCGAAAAGGCGCGCAGCGCGTCGCGGATCATCTGGTGTTCGTCGCTCAGTATCATAGGTGTCGTGAAGGTGACGGCTACCAGGGAATCGGCGTGCCGTCGTAGTTGATGAAGTGGCCGTTGTCGGCTTTGGCGATGCCGGCCAGCGTCTGGCGCAGCCCGCCCACGCTTTGTTCGACGGTCAGGTCGGCGCCGGGGCCGCCCATCCCGGTCTGGACCCAGCCCGGATGCAGGGCGACGCAGGTCGCGCCCTGCGGCCCGAAGGCGAGCGCGGTGTCGGTCAGCACCGAGTTGAGCGCGGCCTTGCTGGCGCGGTACAAGCTGCCGCTGGTGCTGCTGCGCGCGCCCATCGATCCCATGCGCGAGGAGATCACCGCCAGCTTGCCGCGTGCCGCCGCCACCATCGGCGCGATGATGGGCAGCAGGCGCATCGCGGCCAGCACGTTGGTGTGCATCACGCTGTCGAAGTCCTGCTCGGTCGGGAAGCCGTCGTGGCGCGGGCCGTACACGCCGGCGTTGAGGACCGCGACGTCGAGCTGTTCGCCGTCCAGCTTCCAGCCCAGGCCGGCCACGCCTTCGACGCTGGTGACGTCGAGCTGGTGGGCCTCGGCGCCGAGCGCGCTCAAGGCGACGCAGTCCTCGGGTTTGCGCGCGGTGGCCAGCACGCGCCAGCCGTCCGCCAGGTATTGGCGCGCGAACTCGCGGCCGATCCCGCGCGAAGCGCCGATGATAAGTGCGGTGGACATGATGTCATTCCGTTGAGGATGGCGCCGGATCCGCGTGGGCACGGAGAACCCGTACCCACCCTACGCATTGCGGCGTACGCGGTCGTAGGGTGGGTACAGGGTTCATCGTGCCCACGCGGACGCTGCCTACACCATCTCGATGGCCATGGCGGTCGCTTCGCCGCCGCCGATGCACAGCGAGGCCACGCCGCGCTTGCCGCCGGTCTTCTTCAGCGCGCCGAGCAGCGTGACGATGATGCGCGCGCCCGAGGCGCCGATCGGGTGGCCGAGCGCGCAGGCGCCGCCGTGGATATTGACCTTGCTGTGCGGGATATCCAGCTCGTGCATCGCGGCCATCGGCACCGCGGCGAACGCCTCGTTAATCTCGAACAGGTCGACGTCGCGCGCGCTCCAGCCGGTCTTCTTGAACAGCTTTTGCAGCGCGCCGATCGGCGCCGTCGTGAACAGGTTCGGCTCCTGCGCATGGGTGGCATGGCCGACGATCTTGGCGATCGGCGCCAGGCCCAGCGCGCGCGCGGTCGATTCGCGCATCAGCACCAGCGCGGCGGCGCCGTCGTTGATCGACGACGAGGAGGCGGCGGTGATCGTGCCGTCCTTCTTGAACGCCGCCCTCAAGCCGGGGATCTTGTCGAGCTTGGCCTTTTGCGGGCCTTCGTCCTTGTCGATCACGGTGTCGCCGCCGCGGCCGCTGACGGTGACCGGCGCCATCTCCCATTTAAAGTGGCCCTCGTTGGTCGCGGCCTGCGCGCGCTGGACCGAGGCGATCGCGAACGCATCCTGCGCCTCGCGCGTGAACGCATATTTGGCGACGCACTCTTCGGCGAAGGTGCCCATCGAACGGCCTTCGCCGGTCTTCTCGTTGCGCGAGTAGGCGTCTTCGAGGCCGTCGTACATCATGTGGTCGAACATCATGCCGTGGCCGATGCGATAGCCGCCGCGCGCCTTCGGGATCAGGTAGGGCGCGTTGGTCATCGATTCCATGCCGCCCGCGACCACCACCTCGGCGCTGCCGGCCATCAGGCTGTCGTGCGCGAAGATGGTGGTCTGCATCGCCGAGCCGCACATCTTGGACAGGGTCACCGCGGCGGTCGACAGCGGCAGGCCGGCCTTGATCGCGGCCTGGCGCGCCGGGGCCTGGCCCTGGCCCGCCATCAGGCAGTTGCCGAAGTAGACGTGCTCGACCAGCTTGGGATCGACGCCGGCGCGCTCGACCGCGGCCTGGATCGCCACGGCGCCGAGGTCGCTGGCGCTCTTGGAAGCAAAATCGCCCTGGAACGCGCCCATGGGAGTGCGGGCGGCGCCGACGATAACGACTGGATCATTCATTGTGGTAGTTCTCCAAATAAGGCGGGGTGTGAACCGCCGGGGTGGTGGTCTGCGACTGATGGCAAAAACGGATGTGCTGCGGATACGGGAATACGTCTTCGATATGGCCGTCCATGATGCGCTGCTTGCGCGCCTGCCAATAGCTCTTGCTCAGCAGGTCGGCATGATGTTGCATGAAAAATTTCTTGATCTTCGCATTGCCCAGCAAGAAGGTGCCGAACTGCTCGGGGAACACGTCGTGCCTGCCGACCGAATACCAGGGCTCGGCCGCCATCTCGTCCTCGTCGTTGCGGGCGACCGGGATGTCGCGGAAATTGCAGTCGGTGATGTACTCAATCTCATCATAGTCGTAAAACACGACACGTCCATGCCGCGTGACGCCGAAGTTCTTGTACAACATGTCGCCGGGGAAGATGTTGGCCGCCACCAGCTCCTTGATCGCCTTGCCGTATTCGACGATGCCGTGCTCGATCAGGGCGTCGTTGCCCGCTTCCTCGGCGTGCGCGAGGAAGATATTCAGCGGCACCATGCGGCGTTCGATGTACAGGTGGCGGATGATGATCTGCTCGCCTTCGAGCTCCACCAGCGAGGGCGCGTACTGCCGCAGCTCGGCGATCAGTTCTTCCGAGAAGCGCTCGAAGGGGAAGGCCACGTTCGAGTATTCGAGCGTGTCGGCCATGCGGCCCACGCGGTCGTGGTTCTTCACCAGCAGGTATTTTTCCTTGATCTGGGCGCGCGTGGTGTCTTTCGGCGGCGGGAACACATCCTTGATCACCTTGAACACATAGGGGAAGGAGGGCAGGGCGAACACCAGCATCACCAGCCCGCGGATGCCGGGCGCGCTCTCGAAGCGGTCCGAGGTGTGCTTCAGGTGCTGCAGGTAGTCGCGGTAGAACAAGGTCTTGCCCTGTTTCTGCAGGCCGAGGATGGTGTAGATCTCGCTGCGCGGCTTGCGCGGCAGCAGGCTGCGCAGGAACTGCACGTAGGCCGAGGGCACTTCCATGTCCACCAAAAAATAGGCGCGCGTGAAGGAGAACAGGATCGTGATCTGCTCCTGGTCGAACAGCACCGTGTCGAGGACCAGCTCGCCGTTGCGGTTGTGCAGGATCGGCACGATGAACGGGTACTCGCGGTTGCCGTTGATGCCCTTGCCGACGATGTAGGCGCCCTTGTTGCGGAAGAACAGGCTCGACAGCACCTGGATCTGGTGGTTCGGCTCGACCGGCTCGGGGCCGAAGATTTGCTTGAGGCGCGCTTCGACCAGGCCCACGTCGCGGTCGAGGTTGGCGAACTTGCAGTCGAGCTGGAAGTTGGTGACGACGCGCTTGAGCGTGAAGCGCAGGCCGTCGGTGGCCGGGTAGTAGACGCGGTAGGTCGGCAGCGGCTCTTCGGTCTCGATGTACTCGGTCGAGACCACCGGCCGCACGAAGATGAAGTCGTTGTGAAAATAGGTGCGGTGCAGGATGTTGCAGCAGACCGAGTTGAAGAAGGTTTCGGCCAGCTCGGGCTGCTTGTGGCCGGACAGCATGCCGATGTAGTGCAGCTTGAGTTCGCGCCAGACTTCATCGGTCAGTTCGCTGTTGTCGTATTCGTCTTCGAGGCCTTGCACGCACTCCTGCACGCGCTGGTCGTAGAAGCCGATGCGCTCGCGCGCGGCCTGCTGCGCCACGGCCCAGGCGCCGGTCTCGAAATGGTGCCGCGCGGCCTGGCTGGTCTGGCGGAACAGGCGGTAGTGCTTGTCGAAACCGTCGAGTATGGTGCGCGCGATATCGAAAGCGATCTGGGAAGATAGCAATTTCGGAAACGCGACTCGGTTCATGGCGGCTCTCGATCAGCCGTCGTTCCCGCGCAGGCGGGAACCCATAGCGCGGTATTGCTGACGCGCCATGGATTCCCGCCTGCGCGGGAATGACGGGGGGGTTATCTGGTTTCGGCGAACAATTCGCGGCCGATCAG
>DASRXO010000374.1:0-3289 GCA_035654095.1 Telluria sp. | reverse complement strand
GCGGTGTCGACGGCGCTGGCAGGGGCGCGCGCAGGCGGCGCTGCGGCGGCGGTATCGGCGATGTGGCGGTCCGAGGTCTGGACCGGAGATGAGCTGATCGAGGGAATGCTCATGATGCTTCCTTTGTGAAAATTCCCCGGCTGAAAGATTCAGCCGGGGAACCGGGGGCAACTAGCCTACTGCCGCTAATTGTGATCCTCGGCTTAACGCAGCAGGGCCAGCACGCCGTTCGGCAGCGAGTTGGCTTGCGCCAGGATCGCGGTACCGGCTTGTTGCAGGATCTGGCCGCGGGTCAGGTTGGCCGTTTCCGCTGCGAAGTCGGTATCCTGGATACGGCTACGTGCAGCGGACAGGTTTTCCGAGGTCGACTGCAGGTTGCTGATGGTCGAGGCGAAACGGTTCTGGATCGCGCCCAGTGCCGCACGGCCGTTGCTGATCGAGGTCAGTGCCGAGTCGACGGTGGCCAGTGCCGCGGTGGCGCCGGCGGCGGTGCTGATGTCGATCGACGAGACGGCCGCCAGCGAGCTACCGACTTGCGCGCCGGTCAGCAGGGTGGTGCCGGTGTCGGTCGAGAGCGAGAAGCCGCTGGACGAGTTGAAGGCGACCTTGCCGCCGACAATCGCGACGTCGCCGACGCTGCCGTTGGCGGCGATGGTGGCTGCCGCGCTGGTGGTCGGCGTGGCGGCGGTGCCGTCGCCTTCCTGGATCGAGGCGCCGGTCAGGCCGCCCGCTGCGCTCAGGTTGCCGACCTTGATGTCGTCGCCGGTGGAGTTGCTCAGCACCAGGTGGCCGCTCTTGTCGGCGGTCGCCGTGATGCCGGTCGAGCCGCTCTGGGCGTTGACGGCCTGGGCGATCGCGCTCAAGTCCTGGCTATCGGACACGGTGGCCGAGATCGTCACCGTGTGGTCGGTCAGCGTACCGCCGCTGTTGGTCGAGACGTTGGAGCCGACCAGCTTGAACGAGACCGCGCCGGCGCTCACGCCGGAAATGGTGGCCGTGGCGCTGGCCGTGGCGGTCACGCCGGTGGTCGACGACTTGCCATTGACGGCTGCCGCCACGTCCTTGGCGGTCGAGCCTGCCGCCAGCACGCCGGTGGTGGCGGTGGCGCCGTTGCCGGCGATGGTCAGGGTCTGGGCCGCGAAGCCGTTGAGCGAGGTGGCAGGCAGGGCGGTGCCGCCGCTGGTGGTGTTGCCTTCGAAGTCTTGCGAGGCGGTGGCGAGCACGGCCGACGCGAGCGCCGAGCCGGTCGCGGCAGGCGCGGCGGCGGTCGAGGCGTTGGTGTTCACGAAGTTGTTGCCGATGTCGCTAGCCTTGGCGCTAGCGATCGTCACGCCGATGCTTTGGCCGGCATTCGCGCCGACCTGGAACTGGGTATTCGTCAGCGAACCGTCGAGCACGTTCTGGCCGTTGAACTGGGTGGTGTTGGCCACGCGATTCAATTCCTGGCTCAGCTGGGTTGCTTCGGCGTTCAGCGAGGCGCGGTCGGAAGCGGAGTTACTACCGTTGGCCGATTGCACTGCCAGGTCGCGGATGCGTTGCAGCAGGTCGCCGGCGGTCGCCAGGCCACCCTCAGCCGTTTGAGCGAGCGAGATGCCGTCGTTGGCGTTACGTGCCGCCTGGTCGAGGCCGTTAATCTGCGAGGTGAAGCGCTGGGAAATTGCCAAGCCCGCGGCGTCGTCCTTCGCGCTATTGATGCGCAGGCCGGACGACAGACGTTGCAAGGACGTCGCCAGGGCGCTTTGCGACACGTTCAGGTTGCGTTGCGCATTCAGCGAGGCAAGGTTGGTATTGATCGTTGAGGTCATCTTAATTCTCCAGACTCTTTGGTTCGGGGTGGGCTACATGCCACATTTCACTTTGGTCTGCCACGTTGTTCCGAGGCACTCAAACCGCTGTTGAGTCAGGTAACGGTGGCCCAGGCAAAAAGTTGATGGAGAAAAACAGTAATTTATTTGATTTTCCCCACTTCAATTACCCGGATGTATCCCGTTAAACGACAGCCTGGCACGAATCTTTAGGGTGAAAATAATTTTATTTTTGCACTCGGGGAAGCGCCACGGCCGCCGGTTTGTGCTGGCGGCATGACAACAAGATGCTATATTTGCAATCTGAAATGCCTAACCGACAAGGAACAAGCGCCATGAAACGCCTGCTGCTGCTCTCGCTCCTGCTGGCCGCCACCGCGGCCGGCGCCGCCGAATCCGAACTGCATGCCGCGATCGCGCGCGACTACCAGGCCAAGCTGGCGCCGCTGTTCGAACACCTGCACCGCCATCCCGAGCTGTCTTTTCTCGAAGTCAATACAGCCAGGCGCATGGCGCAGGAATTGCGCGCGGCCGGCTTCGAAGTCACCGAGGGCGTGGGCGGCACCGGCGTGGTGGCCCTGCTCAAGAACGGCACCGGCCCGCTGGTGATGCTGCGCGCCGACATGGACGGCTTGCCGGTCGAGGAAAAGTCGGGCCTGCCGTATGCCTCGACCGTGGTGCAGAAAGATACCGCCGGACGCCTGTCGCCGGTCGCGCATGCCTGCGGCCACGATGTGCACATGACCAGCCTGGTCGGCACCGCGCACCAGATGGCGGCGCGGCGCGGCCAGTGGTCGGGCACCCTGATGCTGATCGCCCAGCCGGCCGAGGAACGCACCGGCGGCGCGCTGGCGATGCGCAAGGACCAGATCTGGAGCCGCTTCGGCCAGCCCGACTACGCGCTGGCGCTGCACGTGAGCAGCGAGGCCGAGGAGGGCAAGATCGACGTCTCGGAGGCGCCGTACTCGGGCGTCGATACGCTCGAGATCACGATCCACGGGGTCGGCACCCACGGCGCCTCGCCGCATTTGGGCAAGGATCCGATCGTGCTGGGCGCGCAGATCGTGCTGGCGCTGCAGACCATCATCACGCGCGACCTGGCGCCGCGCGAGCCGGGCCTGATCACGGTCGGCTCCTTCCATGGCGGCAGCAAGTCGAACATCATCGGCGACAAGGCGGTGCTGGAATTGACGGTGCGTACCGAAAGCCCGGAGGCGCGCGAGCTGGTGCTGAAAGCCATCACGCGCGTCACGCTGAACACGGCGCGCGCGGCCGGCGTGGCCGAGACCATGCTGCCGGAGATTAAGGCCACCGATGCGCCGGCGCCGCCCATCGTCAACGACGTCGCGCTCAGCAACCGGCTCAAGAAGGTGTGGGCCGCGCAGCTCGGGCCCGGCATTTTCAGCACCCGCTACAAGCGCGGCGGGATGGGGGCGGAAGACTATCCGGCCCTGGTCAACGGGCCCACGATTCCCAGCGTGTAT
>DASRXO010000373.1:0-2980 GCA_035654095.1 Telluria sp. | reverse complement strand
CCGGCCGGCGACGCGAAGGTCACCGAGCTGAACCTCCCGCGCGCGGAGGGGACGCGCACCTTCGAGCTGATGGGTATTCCCTTGCCGTCGCCCGGCTTCTATGTCGTCGAGTTCGCAAGCAAGCGCCTGGGCCAGGCCTTGCTGAATGAAGACCGCCCTTACTATGCTTACTCGAGCGCGCTGGTCACGAATATGGCGGTGCATTTCAAGCTCGGCCGGGAATCGTCGCTGGCCTGGGTGACGCAGCTCGACAACGCGAAGCCGGTGCGGAACGCGCAGCTCAGCGTGACCACCTGTGGCGGCGAGCCCTTGTGGAGCGGTAAGACCGATGGCGACGGCACCGTGCGCATCGACGAGCAATTGCCGACCAATTATTATCACAGCGGCTGCTCGGGGCTGTTGGTCGTGGCGCGCAAGGACCAGGACATGTCCTTTGCGCTGACAAAATGGAACGACGGTATCTCGCCCTGGCAATTCAATCTCGGTGGCGGCAGTTCCCTGGGGCCGGTCATCGCCCATACCGTTTTCGACCGGCCGCTGTTCCGCGCCGGCGAGACCGTCTCCATGAAGCACTTCCTGCGCAGGCACACCGGTTCGGGGTTTGAAGGCCTGAAGGCGGCGCAATCCCCCGCCACGGCGACGCTGACGCACAATGGCAGCGGCCAACGTTACGACGTGCCGATCGTGTGGCATGCCGGCGCCGGCGTGTCCAGCTGGGCGATCCCGAAGGAGGCGAAGCTGGGGAGTTATTCGGTGAGCCTCGAAGCCGGCAGGGGACCGCAGGAATCGGGCAGCTTCCGCGTTGAACAATATCGTGTTCCCCTGATGAAGGCCGTGCTCAAGCCGCCCGCCAAGCCGCTGGTCAAGGCCGCGAGCGTCGACATCGATGCGCAATTGAGCTACCTGTCGGGCGGCGCCGCGGCGGGCGCGCCCGTCAAGTTTCGCAGCAGGGTGGTGGCGTATCCACTGCTTTTCCCGGACTACGACGACTTCCGCTTTGGCGGCAAGGCGCCGAAGGAAGGGGTGGAAGCCATCGCCCCTTATTCGTATGACCCGGAAGGCGATGCCGACAGCGGCGACGACGCGGGCGCCACCGCCGATGTCCCGGCGGCCGTGGCGGGTTACCCGGTGCGCACACGCAGCATGACGCTCGACGCGAGCGGCGGCGCGCGGGTCAGCTTTGCCGGCTTGCCCAAGGGCGACGAGCCGCGCGCGCTGGAAGTCGAGATGGAATACACCGACCCCAACGGCCAAATCCTCACCGCGTCCACCCGCGCGCTGCTGCTGCCGTCGGCGCTGGTGCTGGGCATACGCGTCGACGGCGGTTACGCCACCAAGGAGAAGATGTCGTTCAAGGTGCTGGCGCTTGATCCGCGCGGCAAGCTGCAGATCGGCCGCAAGATCGGCGTCGACGCGTACCAGCGCAAGACCTACGCCTACCGCAAGCGCTTGCTGGGCGGCTTCTACGCCTACGAACAGACCGCGGAGGTGAAGCGCCTCGGCGAGGTATGCAGCGGCACGACCGACGCGCACGGCTTCCTGCTGTGCGCGGGCGAAGCGCCGGAAACCGGCGAGCTGGTGCTCGTTGCGAAAGCCAAGGACGACGACGGCAATGTGGCGCAGGCGAGCAGCGAGCTGTATGTGGCCGATGCGGACAACTGGTACGCGGCTTCGCCCAGCGACCGGATCGACGTCTTGCCGGAAAAGCGCGACTACCAAGCCGGCGAAACGGCGCGCTTCGAAGTGCGCATGCCCTTCCGCGAAGCGACGGCATTGGTGACGGTCGAGCGCGAAGGCGTGCTGTATTCGAAGGTGGTGCCGATCAGCGCCAAGTCGCCCTTCATCGAGATACCCGTCGCGAAAAATTTCGGACCCAATGCCTATGTCTCGGTCATGGTCGTGCGCGGGCGTATCGATCCCGAAACAAGCAGCCGCTTTTCTTGGCTGCGGCGCCTGATCAACCGGATCGGTGTGTTCTTGGGGCTGGCAAAGAAGCTGCCGCCCGACATGGACACCCATCCGACCGCGCTGGTCGACCTCACCAAGCCGGCCTTCAAGCTCGGCATCGCGCAGATCCGCGTGGGGTGGGAGGCGTATGAACTCAAGGTCAAGGTGGAACCGGACAAGCCGGTGTACAAGGTGCGCGATCGTGCCTTCGTGAAGATCCATGTGAGCGACGCGGCGGGCAAGCCGGCCGCCAATGCCGAAGTCGCGCTGGCCGCGGTCGATGAAGGCCTGCTGTCCCTGGCCGCGCCGACCTCGTGGAACCTGCTCGAATCGATGATGCAGCGGCGCCCCGAGGAAGTGACGACGTCGACCGCGCAATCGCAGGTGATCGGCAAGCGCCATTTCGGCAAGAAGGCGGCGGCGCCCGGCGGCGGGGGCGGCGGCGAGGGCGCCAACGCGCGCGAGCTGTTCGATACGCTGCTGCTGTGGAAGCCGGTCGTGCAGCTCGACGCCAACGGCGATGCGCGGGTCGAGGTGCCGCTCAACGATTCGCTGACCGCATTCCGCATCGCGGCGATCGCCCATGCCGGCGACACGCAGTTCGGTTCGGCCAGCGCCACCATCCGCACGACCCAGGAGGTGATGCTGTTCGCCGGCCTGCCGCCGTTTGTGCGCGAAGGCGACCAGTTCGCCGCGATGGTCACGGTGCGCAATGGCGGCGACCGTCCGCTCACGCTCGACGTCAGCGCGGCGATGGCCGCCGGCGCGGGCGAGAAGCCCGTCGGCAAGCAGCGCGTCAGCCTGAAAGCGGGTGAGGCGAGCACGCTGTCCTTTGCTGCCAGCGTGCCTTTCGACGCCGTCACATTGAACTGGAACATCGCTGCCGATGAAGTTGCCGCGCCCGCTGCGGCGAACGGCAAGCCGGCACACGATGCGCTCAAGTTCGTGCAAACCGTCGGGGCGGCCTATCCGGTGCGCCTGTATCAGCAGACGCTGGAGCAGCTCGAACCGGGCAAGCCGCGTGCCTTCCCGG
>DASRXO010000372.1:0-4901 GCA_035654095.1 Telluria sp. | reverse complement strand
CCCGAGGTGCCGCTGGGCGTGCCGTCGACGCTGCTGCAGCGGCGGCCCGACATCGCGGCGGCCGAACGGCGGGTGGCGGCGGCCAACGAGCAGATCGGCATCGCGCGCGCGGCCTACTTTCCGAGCATCGGCTTGAACGGTTCGTACGGCACGGGCGGCAGCCGGGTAGGGGATTTGTTCAGCGCGTCGAATGCGCTGTGGAGCTTTGGCCTGAGCGCGGCGCAGACCTTGTTCGACGCCGGCGCGACCCGTGCGCGGGTGGCGGGCGCCGAGGCCCAGCAGCAGGCGTCGGTGGCGCGCTACCGGCAGACCGTGCTCGATGCCTTCGGCGACGTCGAAAACCAGCTGGCGGCGACGCGCGTGCTGGCCCAGCAGCAGGCGCTGCGCCAGCAGGCATCGGAAGCGGCCGACCAGGTCGAGGCGCAGTTGCTGAACCGCTACAAGGCGGGGCAGGTGAGTTACACCGAGGTGGTGACGGCGCAAGTCACGGCGCTGACGGCGCGGCGCGCCCTGGTGCAGGCCCAAGCCGACCGCCAGACCACCGCAGTTGCGCTGATCCAATCTCTCGGCGGCGGCTGGCACCCCTAATTTCTTAAACCCACCATGGGGTCACATCTGACATTCGTACATTTCCGCAAAAAAATGTACGAATGTCAGATGTGACCCCATGCGGGATCCGAGGCCATCCTGAATCCGCCGTCCCTATGGCGGCACCTTCAATCCCGCGCCGCCGGCACCCGCACATCGCGCTGGGGTCACATCTGACATTCGTACATTTTTCAGCGGAAATGTACGAATGTCAGATGTGACCCCATCTTCTGATGTGACCCCATCTTCTACCGGCGGCTGGCGCGGCTGCCGATTATTGTTGCGCCGTCGCTGCAGCCTTGGCTTGGTTCTCTTTGGCCGCCTTGGCGACCAGTACGTCAAGCACCTGGACGGTTTGGGCCATCGCGTCGCCGCCAGCCGGCGCGCCGGCCCCCGCCATCGCCGGCGAGGTTCGGTACCGGCCATTGACGACGATCATCGGCGCACTGTCCACGCCGTAGTCGCCGATGGTGCGCGGCAGGCGCTTCAGGCGGGTGGTCACGCCGAACGAATTCCAGACGGCCAGGAACTCCGCCTTGTCGATGCCGTTGCGGCCGACCCAGTCGACGATCGCGTCGTCCTTCATCAGGCGCTGGCGCTCACCATGCACCGCGTGCAGCACCTTGGCGTGCATCGCGTCGAGCTTGCCCATCGCATCGAGCGTCAGGAACAAATGCGCTTCCGGGTCGTTCGCGCCGCTGTACGGGATGTGCACGCGGCGAAAGGCGATGCGTTCGCCCTGGCGCTTGACCCACGCCGCCAGTTCGGGTTCCAGCGCGTTGCAGTACGGGCAGTGGTACATGAAGAACTCGATCACCTCGACCTTGGCGCCGGCCGCTTCCACCGGCTGCGGCGCCGCCAGCAGCTGGTATTCGGTCCCCATCCTCGGATCGCCCGGCGACGCGGCGGCGGATAACGCCATCAGGCCAAGTGTCATGACAATAGCGCGCAACAATCCCATGGGCGATCCTCGAGTGAGTTAAGCTAATGAATCGAAAGACGCGCAAGATTACCATCAGAATTTAGCCCCGCATCGTTATCCGATGAAAAAGACTGCCATCCTGTTCGTTTGCATGGGCAACATCTGCCGCTCGCCGACCGCCGAGGGCGTGTTCCGCCAGCGTGCCGCCGCGGCCGGGCTGGCCGACGCCCTGCATATCGATTCGGCCGGCACCCACGGCTACCATGTCGGCCAGCCGCCCGACACGCGCTCGATGCAGCACGCGGCGCGCCGCGGCTACGACCTGTCCGCCCAGCGCGCGCGCCAGGTCGCCGCCAGCGACTTCGAACGCTTCGACCATCTGCTGGCGATGGACCGCGACAACCTGGCGCTGCTGGCCGCGGCGTGCCCGCCCCGCCACCGGCACAAGCTGGGCCTGTTCATGCAATTCGCGGGGAACGCGGGCTCGGACGTGGTGCCCGATCCCTACTACGGCGGAGCCCGGGGCTTCGACCAGGTGCTCGACTATATCGAAGACGCCGCCGACGGCCTGATCGCGACCCTGCGCCGCAACCGCGGCTAGCCGCGCGGCAGGGCGAACTGGGTGCTGAGGAAGTTGGCGATCCGCGCCTGCGTGGTCTCGAGATACGGGATGTTCAGGTGGTCCGAGTCGGGCACGGTCTCGTCCAGGTGCAGCCGGCGCAGCTTGGCCACCAGCTGGTCGGTGTGCGAGTGCGGGACGATGTCGTCCGAGGCTGCGCGCAGCACATAGGTCGGCGCCTGCAGCGCCGCCGCATATTTGATCGACTCGAAGCGGTGCCGCAGCACATACTCGACCGGCATCGCGCGAAAGCGCCGCTTGGCGATCGCGAGGATCGAATCGTAGGGCGTGATCAGCACCACCGAATGGGCCGCGCGCTCCATCGCGACCTGCACCGCGACCCCCGACCCGAGGCTGCGCCCGACCACCGCCACCCGCGTCGGATCGACGTGCGCGCGCTCGGCCAGCCAGTCGAACAGCATGCGGCCGTCGTCGACCATCAACTGCTCGGCCGGCGCGCCGTGCGACTCGCCGTAGCCGCGGTAGTTCACGGCCAGCACCGCCATGCCGGGGAACAGCTTGCCGGCGTCGCGCGCGACCCACGACACCTCTTCCGAGCGGCCGCCGAAATACACCACGCCCGGATGCGGACCGACCACCGTCGGCGTCATCAGCCAGCCCGACAGCTTGGTGCCGTCGTTCGCCCGCAGCACGATCGACCGCGTGCGGTGGCCGCTGCTGCGCGGGCGTTCGACTTCGCGCTTGACGTTCGGATTGAACAGCAGCCGGCTCTGGCTGGCCGCCATCGCCGCGGTCAGACCCAGCCATAACACGCTGGCGATCCCGGCCACGCCCGCGACTTTTTTGGAATTGTTCATAGGTATCAGTCTACCCGCGTTTTTTTATCCCTGCCGTGCGCTACGCAACAGTCATGTGCGGCCGCAAGCGGCAGGCGCGGCGGCAGTGGCCTTCTTACAACGCCGGCCGCGGCCGCAGTCGTCAATACGTTCCGGCGCGGCGCCGATAAAACGGTTTCCACTTGTTTCGCGGCACGCTATACTGGTCGTTTGCTCTTGGTTTCGGGGTCCATTTTGTTTAAGTCCATCCTTCTGCCGGTTGCCCTGCTGGGCGCCCTCGCCAGCGCCAGCGCGGACGAGGGTCAGTGGCAGCCGTACCAGCTGCCGCTGCTGAAGTCCGAACTGCGGCGCATCGGGATTACCATCTCCGCCGAAAAGCTCAGCGACTTGTCCAAGCATCCGATGAGCGCGATGGTGGCGCTGCCCGGCTGCTCCGCGGCCTTCGTGTCGAACGAGGGCTTGATCGTCACCAACCACCATTGCGCTTACGCGGCGGTCCAGCGCAACGCGACGCCGGAGCACAATTACATCGTCAACGGCTTCCTGGCCAAGACCCGCGCGGCCGAACTGGCGGGCGGTCCGAACACCCTGGTCTATGTCACCGAAAAAATGGAGAACGTGACCGACCGCGTGCTCAAGGGCCTGGCGCCCTCGATGCCGGGGCGCGAGCGCCATGAGGAAGTCGAGAACCGCATCAAGGCCCTGATCGCCGAATGCGAGACCGACAAGGCCTACCGCTGCTCGGTGCCGGCCTTCCACCGCGGCCTCGAATACTACCGGGTGCGCCAACTGCTGATTCGCGACGTGCGCCTGGTCTACGCGCCGTCCGACCGGATCGGCAATTTCGGCGGCGACGTCGACAACTTCGAGTGGCCGCGCCAGACCGGCGACTTCGCCTTCCTGCGCGCCTACGTCGGCAAGGATGGCCGGCCGGCCGACCCGTCGCCCGACAACGTGCCCTACAAGTCGAAGGACTTCCTGGTGGTCTCGGCCGAGGGCCTGAAGAACGGCGATCCGATCCTGCTCGCCGGTTATCCGGGCCGCACCAGCCGCTACAAGCTGCCGGCCGAAATCCGCTTCGCGCGCGACACCGACTTCCCGCGCCGGGTGGCCAATATGCAGGCCGACCTGGCCGTGATGGCCGCCGCCACCATGGGCAATCCGGCCTACGACGTGCGCTACGCCAGCGTGGTCAAGACTACCAACAACGCGCTGAAGAAGACCCAGGCCCTGCTGGACGGCTTCGCGCGCAAGGACATCGCCGCCATCCGCGACGTGCAGGACGCCGAGTTCCGCGCCTGGTTCAGGCAGAACCAGCCGGCCGCCGCCCGCACCGTGCTGCCCGAGCTCGACGCGATGATCGCGGCCGAGATGGCGCTGTCGGAAGAGGAGTTCGGCTGGTCGGTCGCGTCCCACAGCGAGCTGCTGAAAAGCGCGCGCACCCTGTACCGCCTCGCGCTCGAGCGCCAGAAGCCGGACGCCAAGCGCGAAAGCGGCTACCAGGAGCGCGACGTCTCCTTCATCAAGGCGCGCCTGACCCGCCTCGAGCAGTCGTTCGTGAGCAGCGTCGACGAGGCGCGCTTCGGCTCGGCCTTGCAGCGCTACAGCAAGCTGTCGGCCAAGGGCCGCCCGCAGGGCATGGAGGGGCTGCTGCCGGCGCCGAACGCGGTCGCCGCGCTGTACAAGGCGAGCGACCTGGGCGACACCGCCCGCCGCCTGGCCTGGATCGGCAAGGACCCGGACGCCTTCCGCAAATCGGACGACCCCTTCATCAAGCTGGCGGTCAAGCTGCATGAGCCGGCGCTGGCCCTCGAGAACCGCCGCAAGGACATCGACGGCAATCTCGAACGCGTGATCCCGCAGTACATGGCGGCCATGATCGCGTGGAAGAAAGCGCAGGGCAAGCCGGTCTACGCGGACGCCAACTCGACCCTGCGCGTGACCTTCGGCACGGTGGCGCCGTATTCGCCGCGCG
>DASRXO010000371.1:0-10954 GCA_035654095.1 Telluria sp. | reverse complement strand
CCTGAAAAACCGGCCCGGCCAGGGCGACCGCCTGCTGCGCTGGACAGCCAAGGACGGTTGGCAGGAACTGGCGCCGCTCGGCGGTTACGTGCTCGACGGCGGCGTGCGCGCCACCGGCCAGGCCCACCTGCTGTACCTGCTGCGCCCGCCCGGCAGCGCCACGCCGCAGCTGTGGTCCTACCACACCATCACCGGCTCCTGGGCGCGCCAGGGCGAGGCCGGCACCAGCGGCGCGACCGCCGCCACCGGCACCCTGAGCGCCGCCGCCGGCTGGGGCAACGGCCTGCTGTGGGCACGTCCCGCGGTCGATGGCCGCACCGATTTCGGGTTCACCGAACTGTCCACCGACCAGCGCCTGCTGAAGCCCTTCGACTGGTTCATCATCGTCGCCTACCTGGCCGGCATGCTGGGCATCGGCTGGTACTACTACATCCGCGAGAAGCGCAACTCGACCGCCGATTTTTTCGTCGGCGGCCGCACCATCCCGTTCTGGGCGGCGGGGGTGAGCTTGTATGCGGCCAACACCAGCTCGATCAGCTACATCGCGATTCCCGCCAAGGCCTTCGAGACCAATTGGCAGTACATGACCAACAACCTGATCGCCGTGGTCGCGCTGACCTTCGTCGCGGTCGCGATCGTGCCGCTGCTGCGCCGGCTGAACCTGATGTCGGTGTTTCACTATCTTGAGATCCGCTTCCATCCGGCGATCCGCATGCTCGCCAGCCTGATCTGCATCCTGGTGCAGATCGGCAGCCGCATGAGCGTGATCCTGCTGCTGCCCTCGCTGGCGATCGCCACCATCACCGGCATCGACGTCGCCTGGAGCATCTTGCTGATGGGCGGCTTCACCATCGTCTACACCGCGATGGGCGGCATGAAGGCGGTGGTCTGGACCGACTTCGTGCAATTGTTCGTGAAGATGGGCGGGGCGCTGTTCGCGATCGGCTTCATCATCTGGAAGCTCGATGGCGGCGTGGCCGAGTTCGCCCGCGTGGCGGTCGGTCAGCACAAGATGAAGCTGTTCGACTTCAGCTGGGACCTGACCCAGCCGACCGTCTGGGGCTTCGTGTTCCTGGTGATCTTCGACGTGGTGCTGACCTTCCCCAAGGACCAGGTGCTGATGCAGCGCGCGCTGTCGACCAGGTCGGCGCCCGAGGCCACGCGCTCGATCCTGACGTTCGCGGCGATCTCGATTCCCGGCGGCTTTATTTTCTACACGATCGGCACCGCGCTGTTCGCCTTCTACCAGTCGCATCCGGAGCGCATGAACCCGCTGCTGACGGTGGACGCGACCTTCCCGCTGTTCATCGCGGCCGAATTGCCGACCGGCGTCACCGGCCTGATCATCGCCGGCATCCTGGCGGCGGCGATGGCCACGCTGTCGGGCATCATGAACAGCGTGGCCACGCTGGCCTCGGTCGACTTCTACGAAAAACTGGTCAAGCAGCACGATCCCAAGAAGAGCGTGCGGTTCGCCGAACTGGCCACCGTCGCGACCGGCCTGATCGGCATCGGCGCGGCGTTGTGGCTGTCGCGCTTCAATTCGCACTCGCTGTTCGATGTCTCGATCGAACTGGCCGGCCTGCTCGGCGGCGGTTTTGCCGGCGCCTACACGCTGGGCATGTTCACGCGCCGCGCCAACTGGCAGGGCGTCGCTTGCGGCATCGCCGGCAGCACCGTACTGACCACCACCGCCTGGTCGATCAACCTGGTCCACCCCTATTTTTACCTGCCGGTTTCGATCATGCTGTGCATTATCATCGGCTACCTCAGCAGTTATTTGTTCCCCGCACCTGGCCAATCGCTGGCCGGCCTGACCATTTACACCGATAAACCATGAGCATGCCAAAAGCCAAAGAGCCGAAGTACTACGACACCCCGCTGCCGCACACCATCCCGGCCCATTTGCCGCTGCCCGGCAAGGCGCCGGACTGGCCGCTGATCACGATCGGCAAGTGGAAGATGGACGTCAACAACTACACCGCGAGCTGGCGCGAGGAATTGTCGGCCTGGCGCCATGAGCACAAGATCCGCATGGGCTACAGCGATGCCCAATACCGGCGCGAAGACCTGGCCTGGTCGCGCCGGAATGTCGTGCACACCCAGATGATGGTCGAAGATCGCTACTTTTACGATCCGGTTGCGGGGAAGTACACGGTGGATCGCTATCTCGACGATCTGGAGCAGCGCTACGGCGGCATCGACAGCGTGCTGATCTGGTACGTGTATCCGAACATCGGCATCGACGCCCGCAACCAGACCCAGCTGGCGAGCGACATGCCGGGTGGACTCGCCGGCCTGAAGCAGGCGGTGCAGGATTTCCAACGCCGCGGCGTGCGCGTGTTCCTGCCCACCATGCCATGGGATAACGGCACCCACGACCAGCGGATGACGGACTGGGATGCGGTGATCGACCTGTCGATCAAGGTCGGCGCCGACGGCGTCAACGGCGACACCTACAACGGCGTGCCGCGCGCCTTCCGCGACGCGGCCGATGCGGCCAAGCACGCGTTGGTGTTCCAGCCGGAAGGCTCGCTCACCGCGGACGAACTGCTGCAATGGAATAACCAGACCTGGGGCAAGGCCTCGACCGAGATCATTCCCGCGGTCAGCAAGGTCAAGTGGCTCGAATCGCGCCACATGGTCAACATCGAGAACCGCTGGTGCCGCGACCGCAGCGACGATCTGCACTACATCTTCTTCAACGGCATCGGCTACACCAGTTGGGAAAACGTCTGGGGCATCTGGAACCAGTTCACCGCGCGCGACGGCGAGGCGCTGCGCCGCATCGCGACCATCGAGCGCACCTTCCATGAACAGATGGTCAGCCCGCACTGGATGCCGTACGCGATGGCCTTGCAGCAGAACGTGTTCTCCAGCATGTTCCCGCTGAACGGCGTGAGCTTGTGGACCGTGGTCAACCGTAACGAATACGAGGTCGGCGGCGAGCAGCTCGAAGTCGAGCACGTCGCCGGCCGCACCTACTACGACGCCTGGAACGGCGTGCCGATCGAGGCGCGCGTCGAAGGCGGCAGCGCGATCTTCGCGTTCACGATGGAGAAACGCGGCTTCGGCGCGATCGTCGCGCTCGACCGCGGCGTCAAGTTCGACGGCCTGGACGCCTTGCTCGCCACCATGCGCCAGCTGGCCGCCAAGCCGCTGCAAAGTTACTCCGGCGCCTGGACGACGCTGCCGCAGCAGCTGGTCGCGATCGCGCCGACCAGGCCGGCCGCCAGTGCGCCCGAGGGCATGGTGGCGATTCCGGCCGGCGAGTTCAGCTTCCAGGTCAGCGGCATCGAGGTCGAGGGCTACACCTGGGCCGGCGTGGACTTCCAGTATCCGTGGGAGAGCACCGCGCGCCGCTTCCACCGCCAGCGCATGCACATGAAGCCTTACTTCATCGACCAATATCCGGTCACCAACGCCCAGTTCAAGCGCTTCATGGACGCCAGCGGCTACCGGCCGCGGGACGATCACAACTTCCTGCTCGACTGGGAGCAGGGCGCGCCGCGCGCCGGCTGGGACAACAAGCCGGTGACCTGGGTCGGCCTCGAAGATGCGCGCGCCTACGCCGCCTGGGCCGGCAAGCGCCTGCCGCACGAATGGGAATGGCAGTACGCGGCACAGGGCGCCGACGGCCGCCTCTACCCCTGGGGCGATGCCTGGGACAGCGCCGCGGTGCCGGCCACCAACAAGGGCCGCGAACTGCTGCCGCCCGACGACGTCGACGCCCATCCCGCCGGCGCCAGCCCGTTCGGCGTGATGGACCTGGTCGGCAACGTCTGGCAGTGGACCGACGAGTTCGTCGACGAGCACACGCGCGCCGCGGCCCTGCGCGGCGGCAGCTCCTACCTGCCGCAGACCTCGCACTGGTACTTCCCGCAGGCATACCGGCTCGACCAGCACGGCAAATATCTCTTGATGGCGCCGTGCAAGGATCGCTCCGGCATGCTCGGTTTCCGCTGCGTGGTGGATGCGCAATAAGATGGACACGGTCGTCTCCACCTTTCCGCCGCCGGCCCGGGTCCAGCTGCACGGCCTGCTTGGCGATGCGCTCGCGGTCAACCTGACCGGCCGCCTGTCGCATTTCATCGAAGACGAGCATAGCGCGCCAATCGCCTTGTTCGGCAGCGCCCACAAATGCCACAACCACGAAGGCGACTGGTACGGCGAGCACGCCGGCAAGTGGCTGGTCGCGGCGGCGCGCGCGGCCAACCGCAGCGGCAACCCCGCCTTCACCGCGCGCTTGCTGAAGGTGGCGGACTTCCTCGTGGCGCAGCAGGAGGCCGACGGCTACCTCGGCACCTACGCGCCGGAACGCCGCTTCATCCACAAGCAGGAACGCGGTCCGCGCACCTGGGACGGCGCGCCCGGCAAACGCACCTGGGACATCTGGACCCACAGCTACCTGATCCTCGGCATGCTCGAGGTGTACAAGTTTTTCCCGCAGCGCCGCTATCTCGATTGCGCCACCCGCATCGGCGAGCTGTGCCTGCAGGCGCTGACCGTGGGCGGCATCGACATCACCGACCTCGGCAACCACCACGGCATGTCGGCCACGGTGCTGCTCGATCCCGCGGTCGAGCTCTACCTGGCCACACGCGACGAGAAATACCTGGCGCTGGCGCGGCGCGTGCTCGAGCAGGCCAACGCGCGGCCCGAGCTCGACCTGCTGGCGCAGGCGCTGGCCGGCACCGACGCCGCCGAGATCGCCACCGGCAAGGCCTACCAGTTGTGCTGGAACCTGGTCGGCCTGGCCAAGCTGCACAAAGCCACCGGCGAGCCCGACTATCTGACAGCGGTGCAGAACGTCTGGCACAGCATCCGCGCCTGTCACCTGAGCCTGGGCGGCGGGCCGTGGGGCGGTGTCGCGCACCGCTCGCGCGAGGTGTTCAACCACCACGGCGCGTTCAGCCCCTACGGCTACATCGAGACCTGCTCGACCCTGTCGTGGATCCAGCTCAATCGCGAACTGCTGGCGATCACCGGCGAGGCCGTCTACGCCGAGGAAATCGAACGCTCGGCCTACAACGACCTGCTCGGCGCGCAGGCGCCCAACGGCGAGGACTGGTGCTACTACATTTACCCGAACGGCAAGCGGGTCTACACCACCTACTGGCGCTGCTGCAAGTCGAGCGGCGCGATGGCGCTGGAAGAATTGCCGGGCGTGAGCTACAGCGTGCGCGGCGCGGACGAAGTCGCCGTCAACCTGTACGGGCCGGGCGAGGCGGTGCTCGACACCGCCGCCGCCGGCCGCATCGGCATCCTGCAGACGACCAACTATCCATGCGACGGTTCGGTCGAGCTGGTGATCAGTACCGACAGCCGGGCCGAGTTCACGCTGGCGCTGCGCATGCCCGCATGGGCCGAGGGCGCGCAGGTGCGGGTGAACGGGGTGGACGTGGAGGGCGCCGTCGCCGGCAGTTATCTGCGCGTGCGCCGCCAGTGGAAGGACAACGACGTGGTCGTGCTGGAATTGCCGATGCTGCCCACGCTGCACCGCAAGCTCAGCCAGAACACCCAGGAATCGCTGGCGCCGGACGGCTCGAAGGTCGCGCAGCAGGTCATGCGCTACGACTACGCGGCGATCACGCGCGGGCCGCTGGTCTATGCGACCGGCCTGATCGACGGCTTCAAGACCGAAGAGACGGTGCGCCTGCCGGCCGATCCGCAAGCGGCGCTGGATCTCGCGCCGACCCCGCCCGGCCACGTCGGCCCGGCGATCCGCCTCGAGCTGGGCTACCGCGCGCCGCTGATCTTCCTGCCGTACTTCGAGGCCGGCGGCCGCCGCGACGGCACCTGGCGTCTGACCTGGATGCAGCTGGCGCCCGAGTGATCAGGGCCGCAGGCCATAGCGCTCGATGAAGGTCTTGATGCCTTGCGGATGCGCGGCTTTCCACGCTTCGAACTCGGGGCGAAAGGATTCGCGATACATGAGCAGCAGGATGGCCGCTTCCAGCTGATTTTCCAGCACCACTTTTTGCAGCGCCAGCAAGGCCGGATTGCTGAGCGCCTTGTCGGTCTTGGCGGCGACCTCGTCGGTCGTGGCGAAGGCCCTGCGCCATGCGTCCAGTTCGGACTGAAATGGCGTCGCCGATGGATTGGCGACGCTGCTCATCGCATAGACCAGCCAAAATCCGTAATCGGGCGGCTTGGACTGGGCGGCCACGTTCGCGTCGATCGTGATGGTCGGCTTGCCGGTTGTCGGGTCGATCCTGCCGGACGCCGTGCGCACCAGGTTCAGGCGCTTGAGCGGCAGGCTGGTGGCGGCGCGCAAGGCGGCCAGCTTGTCCCAGTTCGGAATCTGGCTGGGCTGAGCGGCAATCCCGTTCAGCAGTGCGACGTCGGCCTCGCCGAGGCGCCGCTGCTGCGCCAGCGCATCGGACAGGAAGCGCCAGGCCTGGCCGTTCAGCGGCTCGAGCTCGGCCGCCTTGCGGAAACGGGTTTCGGCCTCCGCCCATTTGCCCTGTACGTAGAAGCAATCGCCGGCAAGCACCCACGCGCCCGAATACTGCGGGTCGCTGGCAGCGGCGGCCTCGAATTTGTCCAGGGCCTCGGCATATTGAGCGCGTTGGAACAGGATCTCACCGGCCTGCACGATGGATCCCGTTTGTTGCGACGGCTGGTGCAGAGGCGGCGGTTTGGCATCCAGCAGCTGGCGCAGCACTTCGCTCGCCAACGGGTCGCCGGACGCGCGGCGCAAGGCCTCGTGCGCCGCGGCTTCCGCCTGTTGCCGGTAGGCGGCGGCGTGCTCGGGGCTGGCGTTGCCGGCCACCTGCAACAACACTTGGGCAATCGACGAGACCGGGATCGACGCCGTCGGGTCGGCTTTGTCCGCCAGCTTGAATTTCTCGATAGCTTCCTGGTACTTGCCCATCGAATAGAGGAGATTGCCCTCTTTCTGAAAGACCGTGCAGGCTTCGTTGCACAGGATGCTGGCGCGAACGGGCGTCAGCGGCCAAAGGCACAGTATCAGCAGCAGGCGGATGAGTGGCGACATGGCGTCCTCGCTTTGCGAAAATGCCAAGGTTAGCATAGCGGCAAACAAACTCATCCGGCAGTGCGTTTGATCGGGGCTCCGCGCCTGCGCCGACTCCTTACCTGAGCAGCGCGCCGGCGCCGGTCCACAGCCGGTGCACGATTTGCTGCGCCGGTTCGGCGGGCGCCAGCGCGGCGGCCTGGCCGGCCCAGGCTTGCATCGCATGGACGTCGCCGCGGGCCTGCGCGGCCTTGCGCATCGCCGCGGTCAGGCCGCGCTGCACGGGATAGGGCGCGGGCGGCGGGGCATCGGGCGCAGTCGCTGCGCGCGCATAAGCGGTGGCGATGCTGCGGCCCGGCCGGCCGCTGAACGCGCGGCTGACCAGCGTGTCTTCCGGCGCGGTCACGGCCAGCGCCTGCGCCCATGCGGGATGCAGGCCCGCTTCCGGCGCGCGCAGGAAGCCGGTGCCGATCTGGACTGCGCTGGCGCCCAGCATCAGGGCCGCCGCCACGCCGCGCGCATCGGCGATCGCGCCGGCCGCGATCACCGGCACACCGACCGCATCGACGATCGCCGGCAGCAGCGCGAACAGGCCGACTTGCTGCGCCTCGGCCAGCGCCGCGTCGAACGCGCCGCGGTGGCCGCCCGCTTCCATGCCCTGGGCGACGATCGCGTCGGCGCCGGCCGCCGCCGCCGCTTTCGCTTCGGCCACCGTGGTCGCGTTGGCGAACCACGCGATGCCGGCGGCCTTGAGCCGCTCCACAAAACGCGGTGGGAACACGCCCATGATCGACGACGCCACCGCCGGCCGCGCGGCCAGCAGCGCTTCGCACTGCGCGTCGAAGTCGACCAGCGCGGCGTCGCCGGCGTCCTCGGCAACCGCCGGGCCCCAGGCGGCGAGGAAGCGGCGGGTGGCCGCTTCGGCGGCCGGGTCGCGCCGCGGCGCCGGCTGCGCAATCCACAGGTTCAGCTGGAACGGGCCGGGCGTGGCCTGGCGCACCGCCGCCGCCCACTCCGCGATCTCGGTTGGCGACATGAGCAAGGCGCCGCAGGCGCCCATGCCGCCGGCCTCGGCCACCGCGACCGACAGCGAGGGCGGACAGGCGCCGGCCATCGGCGCCAGCAGGATCGGCACGCGCAGTCCATACCGCTGGCTGAAGGAGTGGGCGCGCTGGCGTGGTGTGGTCATCATGGTTCTCCCCGGCGATTCAACACAAGGTCATCGCCTGCATGGTTTGCAACAGCTTAGCGGGCAGCAGGGACGTATGCACGGCCCAGCCGTAGATCGCGGCGCCAATCGCCAGCAGGGCCAGCGCGGCCTTCATCAGGCCGTCCTCAGGCGCGCTACGGCGGTCGTCGATCGGCCAATGCAGCGCCGCGGCCATCAAGCCGAGGATGATCGAGGCGATCCAGATAGCATTGTAGGACCCGGTGGCGTCGAACACACGTCCGCCCAGCCAGGCACCGAAAAAGCCGCCGACCTGATGGCCGACGAACACGAAGCCGAACAGGGTGCTGAGGTAGCGCACCCCGAACACTTGCGACACCAGCCCGTTGGTCAGCGGCGCGGTGCCCAGCCAGAGCAGGCCCATCGCGATTGATTGCGCGGCGCGAAACCGGGCCGTGCACCCATGTTAAACTAGGTAAGTACAGGGAGCGGCGATGAACTTGACGCTGGAAGTCGAACAGGAGGCAGACGGCCGTTGGCTCGCGGAGGTTCCGCAATTGGCGGGAGTGATGGCTTATGGGGAATCGCCGACCGCGGCCATGGCCAAGGCGCAAGCCTTGGCGTTACGCGTCCTGGCCGAGCGCCTCGAGCATCATGAGTCTTGCCAGCCATGATGGCGACGACATTGGCCCCGTGATGCTTGCACGAATTGCAAAACACACAGGCCTGCGCCCCGAAGATTTGTAGGGCTAGCCTTTATGGCACGCTCATCGCGCAACACCTCGACATACCCCCAACTTAGTTGTTGCGTCAAGCCCTTTTGGGCGCTATACTAGCCGGCTTCGGTATGGATTCGTCTTTTTTTGAATCTGTCCTTTACTTGGTAGTTAAACATCAGCCCCGCCCAATCGCAGGTGGGAATGGAGAAAAAATGAGCCTAGGCCTTCTCGGTCGCAAGGTTGGTATGATGCGCATCTTCACGGATGACGGGGATTCGATCCCGGTTACCGTGCTCGACGTGTCGAACAACCGTGTCGCGCAAGTCAAAACTCCTGAAACGGACGGTTACTCCGCTGTTCAGGTCGCATTCGGTCAACGTCGCGCTTCCCGCGTGAACAAGGCGATTGCGGGTCATCACGCCAAAGCTGGCGTGGAAGCCGGTACGATGCTGAAGGAATTCCGCGTCGACGCCGCTAAAGCTGCCGAACTCAAAGCTGGTGACGTCGTCGCCGCTTCGGTGTTCGTCGTCGGTCAGAAGATCGACGTGCAGGGTGTGTCCATCGGTAAGGGTTACGCTGGCGTCATCAAGCGTTACCACTTCGCCTCCGGCCGCGCAACGCACGGTAACTCCCGTTCGCACAACGTTCCAGGTTCCATCGGTATGGCGCAAGATCCAGGCCGCGTGTTCCCTGGTAAGCGCATGACCGGTCACCTCGGTGACGTCACCCGCACTATCCAGAATCTCGAAATCGCCCGTATCGACGCCGACCGTCAGCTGCTGCTGGTCAAAGGCGCGGTGCCCGGTGCGAAAAATGGCCAGGTTGTCGTGTCGCCTGCCATTAAAGCCAAAGCACAGAAAGGAGCTTAAGGTATGGAACTCAAGCTTCTGAATGAGCAAGGCCAAGCAGGCGCCAACGTCGCCGCCGCCGATACCGTTTTCGGCCGCGACTACAACGAAGCCCTGATCCACCAGATCGTGGTTGCCTACGCTGCCAACGCGCGTAGCGGTAACCGCAAGCAGAAAGACCGGGAAGAAGTTCACCACACGACCAAAAAGCCATGGCGCCAAAAAGGCACCGGCCGCGCGCGTGCCGGTATGTCGTCCTCGCCACTGTGGCGCGGCGGCGGTCGGATTTTCCCGAACTCGCCGGACGAGAACTTCAGCCACAAGGTCAACAAGAAGATGTATCGCGCAGGTATCTGCTCGATCCTGTCCCAGCTGGCCCGTGAAGGCCGTCTGAACGTTGTCGAAACCCTCAGCATCGACGCGCCGAAGACCAAGCTGCTGTCGCAAAAACTGCAGGGCATGGGCCTGGAATCGGTGCTGGTGATTACCGACACGCTCGACGAAAACCTGCTGCTGGCTTCGCGCAACCTGCCGAACGTGCTGGTGGTCGAGCCGCGTCACGCTGACCCGATGTCGCTGGTGTTTTACAAGAAAGTCCTGGTCACCAAAGCAGCACTGGCCAAGATCGAGGAGATGTTCGCATGAGCGGCGTAATCAAATTCAGCGAAGAGCGCCTGATGAAGGTGCTCCAGGCTCCGGTCATTTCCGAGAAGGCCACCATGGTCGCGGAAAAGAACGAACAGATCGTGTTCCGCGTATTGCCGGATGCGACCAAGCCTGAAATCAAGGCAGCCGTTGAACTCCTGTTCAAGGTTGAAGTGCTGTCGGTGCAGACAGTCAACCGCGAAGGTAAGCAAAAGCGTTCGGGCCGTTTCAACGGTCGCCGCAACCATACCAAGCGTGCTTTCGTGTGCCTGAAGCCCGGCCAGGAAATCAATTTTGTCGAGGAGGCTAAATAATGGCACTCGTAAAGATGAAACCAACCTCGCCAGGCCGTCGCGGCATGGTGAAGGTGGTGAACCCGGACCTGTACAAGGGTCGTCCGTTCGCCGCCCTGGTTGAAAAGAAATCGAAAACTGCCGGCCGTAACAACAACGGTCACATCACCACCCGCCACATCGGCGGCGGTCACAAGCAGCACTATCGCCTGATCGACTTCAAGCGTCAGAAGGATGGCATTCCGGCCAAGGTCGAGCGTATCGAATACGATCCAAACCGTACCGCGAACATCGCCCTGGTG
>DASRXO010000370.1:0-2515 GCA_035654095.1 Telluria sp. | reverse complement strand
TCCCGCCAAGGGGGGCGCCGAGCCCGGGAACGACGGGGCCTATTCCCACTCCCCCATCAAGGCGAGCAGCACCAGCTTCTCGAACTCGGGGGCGAAGCGGCTGATGATGTGGTCCGGATCCTGCACCAGCGCGTCGTCGGTCACGATGCCGAACTGGACTCCGCCGTTGTAGCTCAGGATCGATACGCCAATCCCGATATCGCCCGATTGCGGC
This sequence comes from Telluria sp., assembly GCA_035654095.1. Classification (GTDB taxonomy): domain Bacteria; phylum Pseudomonadota; class Gammaproteobacteria; order Burkholderiales; family Burkholderiaceae_D; genus Telluria_A. The sequence goes on along the minus strand of DASRXO010000370.1, from coordinate 2,301 downwards.
ACCCAGAACATGCACTGGTCGAGCTGGCTGCCGCCCAGATACAGCGGCGCCTGCGGCCCCGGCACATTGCTCATCACCGCGGTCGCCTTGCGCGCGAAATAATTCTGGATGGCGTTTTGGACCTGCTTCGGCGTCGCGCCCAGCACGCCCAGCACCGACATCGCCACCAGCGCCGTGTAGCTGCCCTTCAGCTCGTTCATGCGCGCGCGCACTTCGAACAGCCGCGCCAGCGGATCCTCGATCCCCACCGGCAGCACCAGCGGCACCAGCCCGAAGGCATTGCCGAGCTTTTGCTGGCGGCTGGCCTTGCGCAGGTTGACCGGCACCATCACCCGCAGCTCGCAATCGTGCGCCACGGCGTCGCCCTTCGCGCGCAGATACGCGCGCAGCGCGCCGGCCACGCTGGCCATCAGCACGTCGTTGACCGAACAGCCGTAGGCCTTGCCGATCGCCTTGACCTCGGCCAGCGGCAGCGGCTCGCTCCACGCCACATGCTTCCTGCCGTTCGGCTTGCCCTTGAGCCGGGTCGGGCTGTCTTCTTGCATCGCCGTCAATTTGACCGCGTCCGACGCCAGTTGCCCGGCCGTGTGGCCGAGCGCGGACAACTGCCGCGGCAAGCGCTCGACGTCGCCCATCATGCCTAGCGACTTGAGCAACATCGACGAGGACAGGTCGATCGCCTTGAGCGAGGCGGCCGTCAGCGGCAGCATGATCTGCTCCCACGGATTCTCTTCGGCCGCGGCGGCCGCCTTCGGGCTCGGCGAGCGCTCCGGCGCATCGGGCGTGGTGTCGAACATCGACATGAACACGCCGACCAGCGCCACCCCATCGGCGATGCAGTGGTGGATGCGGATCACCAGCGCCTGGCGCAGCTTGCCGTCCTCGCCGCGGCAGTTGTCGACCAGGTGCATTTGCCACAGCGGCTTGTCGCGATCGAGCGGCTGCTGCGCCAGCTGGCCGACCAGCGCCTGCAAGGCCGGCTTGTTGCTGGCGCCGCCTTGGCTGGAAGGCAGCGCGGTGTGGATCACATGGTCGTCGAGGTCGACCGGCTGCTCTTGCCACCAGCAACCCGACAACTCGCTCACGACCCGGCTGCGAAAACGGCTGTAGACCAGGAAGCGGGTTTCCAGCGCGTGCTTGAGCCCGTCCACGCCGACCGGCTTGGCGAGCATGGCGACGCCCACGATCATCATCAGGTTGCGGTCCGAATCCATGCGCAGCCAGGCGGTATCGACCGTGGACATCTTCTTGCGGGACAACATCGAGCGTCTCCTCTACAGTGGGCGGATGCCCGCGCAATCGGATAGTTGTTGCGCTACTATCCCAGCCACATTACGCTATTGACAATACCAGAGCAACTTTTCCAGCCAACAGGAGACTTTATGAGCTTGCAAGAACAGTTTGACCAGGCCATGGCCGATTCCAAGAACCTGCCCGAACGTCCCGACAATATGACCTTGCTGAAGATTTACGCGCTGTACAAGCAGGCTTCGGCCGGCGATGCCGAGGGCAAGCGTCCGGGCTTCAGCGACATGGTCGGGCGCGCCAAGTTCGACGCCTGGGACGGCTTGAAAGGCACCGCGCAGGACGACGCCATGCAGCAGTATGTCGACCTGATCGAAGAACTCAAGGGTTAAACACCTTCTTCATATTGTCGGCGACCTTCGCTTCGATGGTGGAAGCGAAGGCGCTCATCAGGAAGCCCAGCTTGATGACGATCTCGGCCTGGGCCTTCTCCAGCGTGAGCGAGCCCTGCACGCCGCTGCGCTCGAAATGCAGCACGTCGCCGTCCCATTCGCACGCCAGGTCGTATTCCGCGGCCAGTTTATCGGCCACTTTTTGCGCCGCTTCGCGCGCTTTTTTGGGCGTCAGGTGATGCTGCTGGACGATGCTGATGTCAGCCATTTTTTTCCTTCTTGTGGTCAATCCGCCATGATGCCAGTTGCTCAGGCCGGATGCCAGCCCAGCACGGCCAGCATCGCGAAAAATCCCGCCACGTAGGCCAGCACCACGTGCCAGCCCTGGCGCAGCCAGCGCAGCACCGAGCGCGACTCCGGGTACATATTCGACAGTGCCACCCCGGCCGACGATCCGAACCAGATCATCGACCCGCCAAAGCCGACCGCGTAGGCCAGGAAGCCCCAGTCGTAGCCGCCCTGCTTGAGCGCGAGCGCGGTGAGCGGGATGTTGTCGAACACCGACGACAGGAAGCCGAGGCCGAGCGCGGTCTGCCATGAGGCCAGCGGCAATTCCTCCACCGGCATCAGCGAGGCGTTGGTGACGAGCGCCAACAGGAAGATC
>DASRXO010000369.1:0-6808 GCA_035654095.1 Telluria sp. | reverse complement strand
AAGCGGGTATCGATCGACTGGCCGAAGCCGGTGATGCTCTCGGGCAGCTGCACGCCGTTGACGCGGTACTGGACGTTGGCGTGGTCGTCGCGCACGTGGATCGACCCCGAGGCTTTCGAATCCTGGGCTACGCCGGGCAGGCGCAGCAGCACTTCGTTGAACGAGGTGTTGTCGCCTTGGCCGAGGGTGTCGATCATATGGCTGTCGATGGTGTAGACGGTGGTGCCGACCTTGGGCGAGAGCTCGATCCGCGCGTCCTTCAGGTGGGCGGCGGTGATTTCAACGGTCTGCATGGGAGCCGCTGCGGGATCGGGATCGGGGGCGGCGGCCGACGCGCGCGTGGTGATGAACAGCCCGGCCAACAGCAGCGGCAGGGTGCGGAGTTGAGGTGTGCGGTACATGGTAAGCCTTGTCATGAAAGTGGCGCCGGGGCGCGTGCTGCATGCGGCGCCTCGGCAAATCAATATGGGTAAGTCGGAAACGGGAATCTCAGGCCAGCGGCGGCGGACCGCAGCTGGGCGGCAGCAGCGGCGGCGCGGCGTACAGGCAGGCGTAGCAAGCCGCCGTTTCGAGACGGTAGGGCAGTTGCGGCAGGAGCACGAGCGCCAGCGACGGCGCGGGCGGCGCGTCGGCCAGGCCGGCCAGCATGACGCAGGCGGCGCAGGCCTGGCGCTCCAGGTAGCCGTGGTGCTGGTGGCTGGCCGCGGTCCCCGCCACGGAGGCGAAGATCAGCGCGGTGCACAGCGCGACCGCGGCACGCCGGCGGCGCCGCCACAGGCGGACGAGATACGGCAAATCGAACATAAATTGAAATCAATGCCGGCGGCATGGCTGCGCGCCGTTCGATGCGAGAGCCCGACCCGGTCAGGGGTCGGCAGGTGTGCGGGCTAGACGGAACGGCGCGGCGGCGCCTGGGCGGGAGGGATCAGGAAGGCTGGGCGGGCCGCCAAACGCGGCACGCCGGCGCTGACCAGTACGATGCCGACCAGTTCCGCGGCCGGCAGCGCGGCCACGGTGGCCGGCGGCAGGCCGGCCGGTTGGTGATGGGCGAAATGGCAGGCCGTGCAATCGGCGCCGTTGTCGGTCAAAACGTGATGGTGCGTGGCGGCGCCCAGCAGCTGGATGGTCAGCAGCAGCAAGGCGACGCCCATCAGCACGCGGGCAAGCCACGTCCTGCTCTGGAAAACGTCAATACCCGATGCTGTCCGCATTAGCTCAACCGATCACGATGCCATTCATTCATGGTCGAATTCTATACCAAGCTCGCCGCGGCCGGGGGCAGGTTAAGCTTTGTTAATGAAATTACGGGGACGCGCCCGCCGTCACGCCTCCGGTTTCTTGCGCGCCGCGCTGCGCTTGGCGCTCTTGAGCGGCACCTTGGCTGCGCCCTTGGGCGCGGCGCGCACGGGTACCGGCGCGCGCGGCGCCGCGGCCGGCAGCGGATGGCGCTTGGACCGCTCGGCAGGGGTCGACCGCGCCGCCGGAACGATGGGCCCGAGTGGCGGCGGCGTGGCGCCGGGCGCGCGCGCGGCGAGCCAGGCGTCGACGCTCTCCATGCGCCGCGTGAACTCCTTGGGTTCGGTCGGCGTCGTCGCCGGCAGGTGCGTGGCGACCGCGCGCAAGGCCGAACCGCGCCGCGTCAGCTGATCCATCACCAGCATGCGCTCGGCCACCGCCAGCAAGGCGCGCCGGGTGTTGTCCGGTGCGATCTCCACGACCGGCTTGGCGGTCGTCGCCATGATCGCGCCGCGCCGGGCCTGCCGGGTCTCGAACGGCGGCAAGGTGTCTTCCCGCGCGCGCGACCGGATGCGCGGCGCGAACGTGCCGACCGCGCCCGGCTGCTGCGATGGCCGGGTGCGCTCGCCCAAAGGCGGCAGCTGGTACTTCTCCAGCACGTAGCGCAGGATGCTGGTGTGGTCGTACACGGTGTTGTCGACCCCGGCCTCGACGAAGGGCGAGATCAGGATCGTCGGCACCCGCACGCCGAGGCGGTCGAACGCGAATTCCGAGGGGCTGGCGTCGGGCGGAATCGCGGCCGGCGGCACCACATGGTCGTAGAAGCCGCCATGCTCGTCATGCGTCACGATCAGCAGCGTCGAACGCCACAGCGCCTCGTTGCCGCGGATCGCGTTGTAGACCGAGGCGATCAGCTGTTCGCCCTCCTCCATGCTGGCCGGCGGGTGCTGGTCGTTCTCGCGCTTGGCGCCGTTGGCGTAGCGCGGTTCGATGAAGCTGTAGGCCGGGAAGCTGCTCTCGGCCTGGGCGTCCTCGAAGAAGTCCTCCATCGCGCTGTACCGCCCGCTCAGGAAGGGCCACTTCAATTTGTCGAGGATGACCGACTGCGGAAAGCCGTCGTGGTAGATGCGCCACGAGACCGGCTTGCCGGCCACCCGCGCGTCGTCGAGCCGGTCGTAGATGGTGTCCTGGCGGAAGGTACCCCACAGCTGGTCGATCTCGGCCGGATTGTCGGCGTCCGGCATCAGCACATGGCCCAGGCAGGTGCCGCTGTGGGCGAACAGGCGATTCGGCCAGGTCGGGCCGGGCAGCGAGGAAAACCAGCGGTTGCAGACCAGGTAGTTCTTGGCCAGCGTGTGCATGACGTTCAGGTCGCCTTCCTTGAAGTAGGCCATCACCTGCTGGCGCTCGAAGGCGCTGGCCTTCGGATTGTGCTTGACGAAGTTGTCGACGAAGTGGGCGTTGCCGTCCTTGAGCTGCAGCTGGATGTCGCCGAATTCGTGCGGCACGTTGAAGGCCTTCGACACCACGTCTTCGGCCACCGGCTTCTGGAAGATCTCCTTGCCGCCGTCGGCCGCGTCGACGTTCTTGCCGGGGTTGAGCGGGTCGACGCCGTCGAGGCCCGGGATGCTGCCCTGCAGCCCGCCCAGCAGGTGGTCGAAGGAGCGGTTCTCCAGCATCAGCACGACCACGTGGCGGATCGGGTCGACCTGCATGTCGGCGCCATTGACGGCGCCTGCCGCCAGCGTGTGGCGCAGGCGGATGTCGTGGACCGCGGCCGGAATCGTGGCGCGCGGATCGACGCTCGGCGCCTGGCGGCGCGCCACCCGTCCGCGCGGGCGTTCGCTGTCCGGCAGCGCGGTGCCGGTCTTGATCGCGTGGCGCTCGCGCGAGCGGTCGTCGGCGAAGAAGGTGTCGGCATCGGCGCCGCCCGCCTTGTTCGGATCGAAGTAGCCGATGTAGCCGCCGGGGTTCACCTCGAACGGGCGCAGGCCGCTGCCGCTGAAGTCCTTGCGCGTGCCTTCCGATTCGTTCGGCGTGAAATACGCGGGCAGCACGAAATTCGAGACCGGCACCGAATCGATCTCGTAGACCTGGGCCTGGACCGCGTCGCACATTTCGAAGTAATGGTAGACGTCGGGTAGCCGCTTGCCGCGCGGGTTCGGGCCCTTGACCAGCAGGTTGCACTGCGGGTCGGCGATCAGCTCCAGCGCTTCGTGCGACAGGGTGGCCGACCACGGGTCGCCGAGCTGGGCGCACAGATCGAGGTAGACGAAGCCGTAGGGCACGCCCTGCATATTGCGGTCGTGGTAGCCGAGGGCGTCGTCGGAGCTGGCCGAATCGAGCAGGTAGAGCACCGCATCGCCGCGCATCTCGAGCAGCGCGTTGGTGTCGATACGCCCGCGCGCCGGGCCTTCCACCCGCAGGTTACCGCCGAACGCCCAGTAAGGCGCGAAGTCTTCGGCGATTTGCCGGTTGACGGCGCGGACCACGCGATGCAGTTCAAGATCGGACACCGTGCGGGTGCGGTTGACCACAGAAATCTGGTACATGCCTGTCTCCTTGATCGGGGCAAATCGCTCATCGATCCTGGATTCTGCGCTGTATTTACCGCCAAATTCTCACCAACAGTCACAAACGGCGAAATAATCAAAAAAACAACATCCGCGCCGGGGCCAACCGGGGTCAATGCCGACATTCGGACACGAGCTCTGCAGTCTGTCCACCGAACATCGCGCCCGACACGGCGGCAAATCCTTCCGCAATCGGGACTACGCAGCGAACTTCTGAACGGCCCGGCTGACTGTCTTGTCCGATACACCGAAGTACTCGCCTATCTGCCGCATCGTGTAGGCGGTCGAGAGATACGCAAGGGCCATCGCTTCATCCCGGCTCGGATATCGTGCCTGGTACCCCGCCAGCGGCAGGGCGAGCGAACGTCTCTGTGCTTTTGAGACCGCCCGGATCAGATCGGGGCTGGCCGTCTGTTGATGACGAGCGACAAATTCATCATCCCCTAGCAGCAGTTGATGCCTGGTGTTGCGCAACGGACTCATCAGCCCCTTGCCTGACATGACAAAGCGCAGATAGGCCGGCACCGCTTCGCGGCGTGAGGCGCCGAACTGGCGCAACAGCCAGTCGGTCGCCAGCCACGCCGGTCCCGCGCCGCTCCCGGCTGCATAGCGATGGCTACTCCACGGCCAGTCCTCCAAGGACCCGACCATCCGCGCGCGCAGGGGATTGAGCACAATGTAGCGCGTCAACTCCAGCAAGTGACTGTCCTTCTGCACGAGAATAGCCTTGTAACGCCCGTGGAACACATGGCCGACAAGTCCGTGCCGACGATTGAAATATTGAGAGTACTGCCCGTTCAACTGCCGCATTCCCTGCGACAAATTGCCCTCGACTGTTTCCACCAGAAGATGATAGTGGTTCGACATCTGACAGTAGGCAAAAACGACAAAGTTGAATCGTCTGGCGACGAGCTCCATGGTTGCCAGCCATGCCAAGCGATCGCTGTCATCGTGATAGATATGCTCGCCGCGATCACCGCGCGAGGTGACGTGGTAGAGCGCACCGGAGAATTGGAGTCTGAGTGGGCGGGTCATCGGTCGACATTACCCGCTGCGGCGGCGCTCCGAATGATCTACCTCAACCTTGGGCGAAGCGCCCCCGCTGCAATAGTCGAGGCCGTGTACGAATGTCGGCACTGACCCCGGTTTGAAAAAAAACCCGCAGCCTCACGAGGAGGACTGCGGGTTGGTTGCCGGCGCGGGCGTCGGGCGCTTAGCTGCGCCAGGCCATGAAGCCGAATGCGCCGGCCAGGGGCGCCGCCGTTTGCTGGCGCGCGGCCGGCACCGCGCCGTCGAGTTCAGCCGAGAACAGGCGCTGCGGCTTGCCGATGCGCGCCGGCTGCTTGGTCGCCGGCGCCGCGAAGGCGCGCGCGCTGGCCGATCCGTTGTCGGCAAAGCCGAGGGCGATGTGCTTCGATGTCAGTGCGGTCACAGAAAACTCCAAAACTGGTGATGTTGCACCGCATCATAATACCCTCCGCCATCGAGAACAAATTGATTTTTGGAATGTCACGTATTCACAAAGCACATATCGACGCCCAAGCCGCGGGCTAGCGCTGCTTCCACGGCACCAGCACCCGCTCGACTTCGTTCAGGATCATCGAGAACACGAAGCCCAGCAGCGCGATCACGATCAGGCCCACATACATGGTCTCCACCGACAGGATTTCCCACGCGTTCCAGATCAGGAAGCCCAGGCCGCTCTTGGCGCCGATCATTTCGGCGATCGCAATCAGGATCAGGCCCATGCCCACGCCCAGCTTCACGCCGCTCATGATGTGCGGTACGGCGCCCGGAATCGCGATCGTGCGGAACACTTGCCAGCGGCTGGCGCCGAAGTTGCGGCCGACGTCGAGGAAGATCTTGTTGATCTCCAGGACACCCGTGCAGGAATTGATCAGCACCGGATAGAACACGCCGATCGCCACCATCACCACCTTGGACGGCTCGCCCAGGCCGAAAATCAGCAGGATCAGCGGGAAGATCGCGCTCTTCGGCACCGGGTAGGTGGTCGCCACCAGCGGATCGACGAAGGCGCGCAGCGGCCGGTTCAGGCCCATCGCAATCCCCAGCAGCAGCGCCGGCACCCCGCCCAGCAGGATGCCCCAGAACAGGCGCTGCAAACTGGCCCAGGTATTCACCCACAGGCTGCCGTCGCGCACCAGCATCACGAAGGTCTCGGAGATCCGCGACGGCGCCGGAAAGAAGCGCGCATCGAGCACGCCGGCGCGCACCAGCGCCTCCCACACCAGCAGCAGCAGCACCGGCGACGCGAGGCTGATCAGGCGGTCGCGATTCCCTTCGCTCATGCCGCCGGCGCGCGGCGGCAGCGCGGCCGTGCGCAGGGTCTTTGGATGCGATTCAGGCAAGGCACTCATGATTCCACACTCCGTTCATCTTGCGCCCGGGCGCGCTGGACTTCTTCGCGCAGCTGCCCCCAGATCGAGTAGACCAGTTCACCGTATTCCGGCTGCGCGCGCAGCGCCAGCACTTCGCGCGGGCGCGGAAACGGCACCGCGACCAGCTGCTTGATCCGGCCCGGCTGCGCGCTCATGATCATGATGCGGTCGCCCAGCGTCACCGCCTCGTCCACGCTGTGGGTGATGAACACCACCGTCTTGCGGGTCTCTTCCCAGATCCGCAGCAGCTCTTCCTGCAGCAGCACCTTGTTCTGTTCGTCGAGCGCCGAAAACGGTTCGTCCATGAGCAGGATGTCGGGATCGTTGGCGAACGCGCGCGCGATCGACACGCGCTGCCGCATGCCGCCCGACAGCTGGTGCGGATAGGCGTGCGCGAATTTGCGCAGGCCGGTGCGGTTCAGATAGTGGCCGACCACGTCGGCGATCTCGGCGCGCGGCCGCTTGCGCAGGGTCAGGCCGTAGGCCGCGTTGTCGAACACGGTCATCCAGGGGAACAGCGAATCGCCCTGGAATACCATCGAATTGCCGGGCGCGCCCGCGCGCGGCGCGCTGATCTCGACCGTGCCCGAGGTCGGCGTG
>DASRXO010000368.1:0-3273 GCA_035654095.1 Telluria sp. | reverse complement strand
ACGTGCGCGTAGTGACGGTTCGCGGTCTCGTACTCGACGTGCGCGGTGTTGATGGTAATGCCGCGTGCCTTCTCTTCCGGCGCCGCATCGATCTGGTCGTATGCTTTTGCTTCGCCGCCGAATTTCTTCGACAGGACGGTGGCGATCGCTGCAGTCAGGGTGGTCTTGCCGTGATCAACGTGTCCGATGGTACCGACGTTGACGTGCGGCTTGGTCCGTTCGAATTTACCTTTTGCCATTTTGATCTTCCTTTAAAAGAGCGATTTTACTTTAATTTATCTAGTGATTGGGGACCGGCCATCCCGCTGCGCGGAGCGGCCTGTCCCGCAATGCATTATTTTGCTTTAGCCGTGACGATTGCGTCGGTAACGTGTTTAGGCGCTTCCGAATAGTGCTTGAATTCCATCGTGTAGGTCGCGCGGCCTTGCGTTGCCGAACGCAGCGAGGTCGAGTAACCGAACATTTCCGACAGTGGCACTTCGGCTTTGATGATCTTGCCGCCGCCGCCAGGGATTTCGTCCATGCCCTGCACCATGCCGCGACGCGACGACAGGTCGCCCATCACGGTACCGGCGTAGTCTTCCGGCGTCTCCACTTCGACTGCCATCATCGGCTCGAGGATGACCGGCGATGCTTTGCGGCAGCCGTCCTTGAATGCCATCGAAGCGGCCATCTGGAACGCGTTTTCGTTCGAGTCCACATCGTGGTACGAACCGAAGAACAGCGTGACCTTGACGTCGACCACCGGGTAACCGGCCAGCACGCCGGTGTTGAGCGTACCGCGCACACCCTTTTCCACCGCCGGGATGTATTCGCGTGGCACGGTACCGCCCTTGATCGCGTCGACGAACTCGAAACCCTTGCCTGGCTCTTGCGGCTCGATCTTCAGCACCACGTGGCCGTACTGGCCGCGGCCGCCGGATTGCTTGACGAACTTGCCTTCGGACTCTTCGCAGACCTTGCGGATCGTCTCGCGGTAGGCCACTTGCGGCTTGCCGACGGTCGCTTCGACGCCGAATTCGCGCTTCATGCGGTCGACGATAATTTCCAGGTGCAGCTCGCCCATACCACCGATGATGGTCTGGCCCGACTCTTCGTCGGTCTTCACGCGGAACGAAGGATCTTCCTGTGCCAGGCGGTTCAGCGCCAGGCCCATTTTTTCCTGGTCGGCCTTGGTCTTCGGCTCGACGGCCTGCTGGATCACCGGCTCGGGGAACACCATCTTTTCGAGGGTGATGATCGAACCTGGATCGCACAGGGTTTCGCCGGTGGTCGCGTCTTTCAAGCCCACTGCGGCGGCGATGTCGCCGGCGTGCACTTCCTTGATTTCTTCGCGCTGGTTGGCGTGCATCTGCAAAATACGGCCAAGACGCTCTTTCTTGTTCTTGATCGGATTGAACACGGTGTCGCCCGACTTGATCGTGCCCGAATAGACGCGGAAGAAGATCAACTGGCCGACGAAGGGGTCGGTCATGATCTTGAATGCCAGCGCCGAGAACTTCTCGGTGTCTTCGGCTTTACGGGTGGTCGGCTGGTCGTCCTCGTCCATGCCCTTGACCGGTGGAATATCCACTGGCGATGGCAGGTATTCGATCACGCCGTCGAGCATGGCTTGCACGCCCTTGTTCTTGAACGCGGTGCCGCACATCATCGGGACGATTTCCGACGCGATGGTACGCAGGCGCAGACCGGTCTTGATTTCGGCTTCCGACAGGTCGCCTTCGTCCAGGTATTTGTTCATCAGTTCGTCGGTCGCTTCGGCAGCCGCTTCGACCATCTTGATGCGCCATTCGTTGGCCTGCTCTTGCAGTTCGGCCGGGATGTCGCGGTAGTCGAACTTCATGCCCTGCGACGCGTCGTCCCAGTAGATGGCTTTCATCTTGACCAGGTCGACCACGCCGAGGAAGTTCTCTTCGGCGCCGATAGGAATCTGCAGCGGAATCGGGTTCGCCTTCAGGCGCGAGCGCATCTGCTCGTAGACCTTGAAGAAGTTCGCGCCGGTACGGTCCATCTTGTTGACGAAGGCCAGACGCGGCACTTTGTACTTGTTCGCCTGGCGCCACACGGTTTCCGACTGGGGCTGCACGCCGCCCACTGCGCAGTACACCATGCAAGCGCCGTCGAGCACGCGCATCGAGCGCTCGACTTCGATCGTGAAGTCGACGTGGCCCGGGGTGTCGATGATGTTGATGTGGTGCTCGGGGAAGTTGTTCGCCATCCCTTTCCAGAAGCACGTCGTTGCAGCCGAGGTAATCGTGATACCGCGTTCCTGCTCCTGCTCCATCCAGTCCATGGTAGCTGCGCCATCATGCACTTCGCCGATCTTGTGGTTCACGCCCGTGTAGAACAGGACGCGCTCGGTGGTGGTGGTCTTACCAGCATCGATGTGAGCGGAGATACCGATATTGCGGTAGCGCTCAATGGGGGTCTTGCGTGCCATAATTAATCCTAAATCTTTGAATGGACAAAACCGAGCGGCATTTTGAGAACAAAATGAGCCCGGCCTCGAACAACAGATACTTGGCCGCGCCCCTCGCAGGGGGCGGCCGGTTTATTAGAAGCGGAAATGCGAGAACGCTTTGTTCGCTTCAGCCATGCGGTGAACTTCGTCCCGCTTCTTCATCGCACCGCCGCGCATTTCGGCCGCTTCCAGCAGCTCACCGCCGAGGCGTTGTGGCATGGATTTTTCGCTGCGCTTGTTTGCGGCTTCGCGCAACCAACGCATGGACAGCGCCATCCGGCGTACTGGACGCACTTCAACCGGCACCTGGTAGTTGGCGCCACCGACGCGGCGGGATTTCACCTCGACCATCGGCTTGCAGTTGTTGATGGCGGTAGCGAACACTTCGAGCGGGTCCTTGCCGGACTTTTGCTTGATATGCTCGAAGGCACCGTAGATGATGTTTTCAGCGACCGATTTTTTACCGGACAACATCAGGACGTTGACGAATTTGGCGACATCGGTATTGCCGAATTTTGGATCTGGCAGGATCTCGCGCTTGGGTACTTCACGACGACGTGGCATTTCAATTCCTTCCTATCTTCAGTTGAGTACGCTAGGCGCACTCGCGGAGGCCATCATGACCTTCCACTTACTCGGCCTTGCGACCGGTTCAACTCGTTATTTGAAAATACTGTTTAAAAAAGCCGGCTTGAATTACTTCTTGCCTGCTTTAGCGCGCTTGGTACCGTACTTGGAACGCGCTTGCTTACGGTCTTTCACGCCCTGGGTATCCAGCGCGCCGCGGACCATGTGGTAACGCACACCCGGCA
>DASRXO010000367.1:0-3014 GCA_035654095.1 Telluria sp. | reverse complement strand
AGCGCGGCGCGATCAACGCCATCGACTGGTTCTCGGTGATGGTGCTGACCATGATCGCCGGCCTGGTGTGGCTGTTCTGGAGCGCCTCGCTGACCGGCTGGCCGCCGCAATTCGCGCGCAACGTGCTCAAGCTGGTGCCCGGTTTCAAACCCGAATTCGGCCCGATCGCCTTCATGGTGGCGGCCGCCGCCAGCGTCGGCTGGATCGTGCTGGTCAACTGGCGCATTTCGCGCCAACCCGCGGTGCTGTGGCGCGCGGTGGTGCTGTCGTCCGGCGGGCTGATCTTGTTGTGGGTGCTGATCACCACGCTGTTCATGCCGGTGCTGAATTACGGCAAGAGCTACGCCATCGTGGCGCGCCAGATCGCGACCAAGCTGCCGGCCGATGCCGGCTGCATCGACAGCAACGTCGGCCCGGCGCAGCGCGCCTCCTTCGCTTACTTCGGCCAGTTGCCGTTCGCCAGCGTCGAGGGCCGCGGCAAATGCGAGCTGCTGCTGCTGCAGGACAACGTCAAGCGCAAGGACGACAAGGAAATCGTGGCGGCCTTCCGCGGCAAGCAATGGGCCTTGTTGTGGGAAGGCCGGCGCCCGTCCGACCGCGACGAGCGCTTCCGCCTGTACCGCCGGGTCAGCCCGGCACCCTGACGGCGCGCCGGTATCAGCCCAATTTTTCGAGCACCACGCTAGCGCTCAAGCTGCGCGGCTACGCGGTCTACAACGCCAGCAAGGCCGCGGTGGAAGCCTTCACCAAGGTGTTTGCCAAGGAGCTGCGCGGGCGCGAGATCACGGTCAACGCGGTCGCCCGGGCCCGGTCGCGAGCGAGCTGTTCCTGAACGGGAAGAGCGAAGCGCTGATTGCCAGCATGCCGCCGCTCGAACGCCTCGGCCAGCCGGACGACATCGCGAACCTGGTCGGCTTCCTGGCCGGCCCCGACGGCGGCTGGGTCAACGGCCAGGTGCTGCGCGCCAACGGCGGCCTGGCCTGAGGCGAAAAAAAAGCCGCCCGGCATGATCCGGGCAGCTTTCTTTGGAACAGAAACGAGGATTCAGGCTTTGCGGCGGCGCGCCATGAAGCCTACCAGGCCCAGGCCGGCCAGCAGCATGCCATAGGTCTCTGGCTCAGGTACCGCGGCGATGGTCAGGTCGCCGCCGAAGGCGCCGCCGCCATTGCCCACGACCTTGCCGTCGACCTTGATCGCATACGTGCCGCTGCTCAGGCCGAAGGCCGACAGCGACCAGCTATCGGTCGGATGCGCGCCCGGGCCGGTTTGGTCGATGCCGGCGATGCTGGTGCCGACGGTCAGCGTCACCGGATCGTATTGCACCAGGCTGAAGCCGGTGATCTGCAAGTCCTTGATCTTGGTCGATTGCAGGTAGGACGAGGTCACCGAACCGGCCGAATCGAAACCCGAGCCGACCGTGAAGGTGAACAGGTCGGAGAAATTGCTGCCTACGGTCGAGGCCGCAAAGTTATCGCCGAAGTTGGCGTTGAAGCCGCCGACCCCATCCGATTCGGTGACCAGCGCCGTGGTGCGCGCGATATCGGCCGCCGATGCAGACTGGCCAAGCAATGCGGCGCTGGCGAACAGCGCGCCCAACAGAAGTGAATTCAGTTTCATGATTGTTCCAAAGTGAAATGGTTATCGTTGATTACCCGTACTCGGATGCGGCCAGCGCTTTGCCTTATCCTTAAGACAAGCTTAATTTGACGAAAACTTTTCAACTGTTAAACCACACACACAACTCAGCAGTGTGCGGTTTCGGCACACTGCGGCCGAGCACGCCTCTTTGCGAAATATCAATCCGGGATCGGACCTAGCGTCCAGAATGACGAGAGCGATCAAACCATTGGCGTGCGGCGCCGGCCTCGTACCTACCCAGGAGTCCCAGATGAAAAACATCAGCTTGTCGCCAGTTACCCGGGTGCACGCGCCCTATCGTTTCCTCTGCCCAATTCGCTCGCGCCGCCAGCTGGTGGCGTTCGCGCTGTTCCTGGTGTTCGGGCTGCCGTTCATCACGGTGCTGCTCAAGCTGTACGATCCGGGCGCGCCGCTGGCCTACATCCTGATTCCGGCGCTGGTCGGCGGCTGCATCCCGGTGTTCGCGCTGCTGCCGGCGCGCCTGAGCGTGGCGACGCGTTTCCATGCCGGCCACCTCGCGCACACGCTGGACGCCAGCATCCTCGCCCTCGGTTATGCCCGTTCAGAATCGTTCACCACCGGCGCGCACTATCAGCCGGCCCAGCGCAAATGGCCGGGCTGGCAAGAAGGGGACATTGCGGTCACGGTGCTGGAACACACCATCGAAATCAGCGGGCCGGTCTTCGCCATGCGCGCGCTGCAGCAAAAGCTGGCCCGCTGAAACGGGGCCGGCGCCTCAGACCTTCATCGGCAAGATCACCATCTGCAAGCCTTCGAGGTGCAGGCGGCGCTGCACCGCCAATGCGGCCTGGTTGTGCAGCAAACGGGTGAACCAGTTGTCGGTCGCGAAGATCAGTTTGCTGGTGAAGAAAATCGAGCTCGGATACTCGTTGTTGATCTCTTCGCACAGCCGGGTCACCTCGTCCACCGCGTCGGTGCCGAAGCTGATGTAGGACGACGAGGCCATGCCGTGGCTCTGGCAAAAGTCGACGAAATATTCGAGCGTCTCGGCCGCATCCTCGCGCATTTTTTCGAGCGCCCCCTCGCCGCCGTAAGCATGCGAATCGACCGTGCGCGCATTCACGAAAATGAAGTTCTTGAAGTGCGCGGGGAACATGCGCAGCACCCACAGCAAGGCATGCAAGCCGCCGCCGCGCGAGGTGCCGACGATGAACACCGCGGTCTGCGCCTCGGGGTCCGGATCGACCGACCCGGTGACCGGGCCGAACGGCTGGTTGGCGAACACCTCGTCCACCGAATGGATCGCCTGCTTGGTTTCGCGATAGTGGTTGCGCACGTAGACGCACAGCGCCCCGATGGCGCCGATGATCGCCACGGTGGCCCAACCGCCTTCGGTGAAGCGCTCGTACAGCAGG
>DASRXO010000366.1:0-4259 GCA_035654095.1 Telluria sp. | reverse complement strand
CTGGTGGCCGAGGCGCACCAGGCGCACACCGAAATCTACCAGCTGCTGACCTGGATCGGCGCCAGTTTCTCGCCGGCCCGGGTCGATGCGCTGGCGCGCGACATCCACCAGCGCCACCGCGGGATCGGGGTGCGCTTCGCCGCGCTGGCGCGGGTCACCGATCCCGGCGGCGCCGAGCGGCGCTACCTCGACCAGGCCCAAGCGGCGCATGCGCTGTACGTCAAGGCGGTGCTGGACGTGATCGAACTGTCGCAGGCCGACCAGTCGATGAGCGCGAACGCGATGTCGAAGGCCGAGCGCGCGTTCGAGGCGGTGGCCGTGCGGCTGGCCGAGCTGCTGCTGCTCGAGCGCGAGCTGAGCGAACAGGCGCAGCGCGGCGCCGCCGCCGAATTCAAGGCGATGGCGATCGCGATGCCGCTGGTGGTGCTGGCGTCGATCGGCCTGTCGCTGGCGATCACGGTGGCGGTGCGGCGCGCGCTGCTCAAGGAAGTCGGCGAGATCGGCGACGCCGCGTTCGACCTCGCGAGCGGCAACCTGACGGTCAAGGACCGCGTCTATGGCCGCGACGAGATCGCCGAGACCTCGCGCGCGCTCGATACCAGCATCCGCAACCTGAACGGCACGCTGCGCACGATCCTGGCGTCGGCGCGTTCGATCGACAATGCCTCGCGCGAGATCGCGCGCGGCAATGCCGACCTGTCGAAGCGCAGCGCGGCGCAGGCCGACTCGCTGGAGCACACCGCGTCCTCGGTGCAGGAGCTGAGCGCGACCGCCAGCAAGACCGCCAGCGACGCGCTGGAAGCGAACCGGCTGGCGGCGAGCGCCTCGAGCTGCGCGCGCAAGGGCGGCGACGTGGTGGAGCGGCTGGTGAGCACGATGGACACCATCAAGGGCAGCTCGCGCAAGGTGGAGGAGATCGCGGGCGTGATCGACGCGATCGCCAACCAGACCAACATCCTGGCCTTGAACGCGGCGGTGGAAGCGGCGCGCGCGGGCGAGCATGGCAGCGGCTTCGCGGTGGTGGCGGCCGAGGTCAGGACGCTGGCGCAGCAGTCGGCGCTGGCCGCGCGCGACATCCGCGACCTGATCGTGCGTTCGGTGGCCGAGATCGAGGGCGGCACTGCGTCGGCCGCGGCGGCGGGCAGCAGCATGGCCGAACTGGCGAACTCGGTGCAGGAGGTGGGCGAGATGATCCACCAGATCAGCGACGCCAGCGCCGGGCAGGCGAGCGGCATCCACGACGTCGGCGACGCGATCTTGCGGATGGACGAGATGACGCACCAGAATTCGGCGCGCGTGAAAGAAGCCGCCGCCGCGGCCGAGGCCTTGCAGCGGCAGGCGCTGAGCCTGGCGCGCGCGGTGGCCACGTTCCGGCTGGACGAAGACGCGCAGCAACTGCCGCCGCCGGCGTCCGCCCCGCCGGTCGGCGCGCGCCCGGTGCCGCACGTAGTGCGCGGCCACCTGCGGCTGGCCTCGAGCCGCTAGTTACTCGTAGTCGCTGATCGGGGCGCAGCCGCAGAACAGGTTGCGGTCGCCGTAGACGTTGTCCGCGCGGCCCACCGGCGGCCAGTACTTCTGCTTGCGCAGCGACGCCACCGGGAACGCCGCCACTTCGCGGCTGTACTTGTGTTCCCACAGGTCGGCGGTCACCACTTCGGCGGTATGCGGCGCGCCCTTGAGCGGATTGTCCATGCGGTCGTACTCGCCGCGCTCGACCTTCACGATTTCGGCGTGGATCGCGATCATCGCATCGATGAAGCGGTCGATCTCGGCCTTCGATTCGCTCTCGGTCGGCTCGATCATCAAGGTGCCCGGCACCGGGAAGCTCATGGTCGGCGCATGGAAGCCGAAGTCCATCAGGCGCTTGGCCACGTCCTCGTTGCTGATCCCGGTCGCATCGGTCAGCGGACGCAGGTCGAGGATGCATTCGTGCGCCACCAGGCCGTCATGCCCGGTGTACAGCACCGGATAGTGCGGCGCCAGGCGGCGCGCGATGTAGTTGGCCGCCAGGATCGCGGTCTCGGTCGCCGCGGTCAGGCCGGCGCCGCCCATCATCGCGATGTACATCCACGAAATCGGCAGGATCGAGGCCGAGCCGAACGGCGCCGCGCTGACCGCGCCGATGCCGTCCGCATCGCGCGTGTAGCCGGTCGAACGCTGGTTCGGCAGGAATTTGGCGAGATGCGCGCCGACCCCGATCGGACCGACGCCGGGACCGCCGCCGCCGTGCGGAATGCAGAAGGTCTTGTGCAGGTTCAGGTGGCTGACGTCGCCGCCGAAGCTGCCCGGCGCGGCCACGCCGACCAGCGCGTTCATGTTGGCGCCGTCGATGTAGACCTGGCCGCCGTGCGCGTGGATCACCTCGCACAATTCCTGGATGCCTTCCTCGAACACGCCGTGGGTCGACGGGTAGGTCACCATCACGCAGGCCAGGTTCTTGCTGTGCACTTCGGCCTTGGCCTTGAGGTCGGCCAGGTCGACGTTGCCGCTGGCGTCGCAGGCGGTGACCACCACCTGCATGCCGACCATATTGGCCGACGCCGGGTTGGTGCCGTGCGCCGACGAGGGAATCAGGCAGATGTTGCGGTGGCCTTCGCCGCGCGACTCGTGGTAGGCCTTGATCACCAGCAGGCCGGCGTATTCGCCCTGCGAGCCGGCGTTCGGCTGCAGCGACACGGCCGCGTAGCCGGTCAGCGCGCACAGCATGTCTTCGAGCTGGCCGATCATTTCGCGGTAGCCCACGGTCTGCGCGTCCGGCGCGAACGGGTGGATGTTGGAGAACTCGGGCCAGGTCACCGGGATCATCTCGCTGGTCGCGTTCAGCTTCATGGTGCAGGAACCGAGCGGAATCATGGTGCGGTCCAGCGCCAGGTCCTTGTCGGCCAGGCTGCGCAGGTAGCGCAGCATTTCGTGCTCGGCGTGGTAGCGGTTGAAGGTCGGGTGGGTCAGGTAGGCGCTGCTGCGCGCCAGCTGTGCGGGGAAGGCGTCCTGCACGCTCGCGTCGATCGCGTCGAAGTCGAACGCGGCCGGCGCATTCGGCACGCCGGTTGCGAAGATTTTCCACAGCAGGGCGATGTCCTCGCGCGTGGTGGTTTCGTCCAGCGACAGGCCGACGTGCTTGGCGTCGACCTTGCGCAGGTTGACCCCGTGTTCGATGGCGCTCGCATGCAGCTGCCCGGCGCGCGCGGTCTCGATGGTCAGGGTGTCGAAATAGCTGGCGTTGGCGAGCTGGTAGCCGAGCTGCCCCAGCCCGGCCGCGAGGATGGCGGTGCTGCGGTGCACGCGGCGCGCGATCTGCGCCAGGCCGGCGGGGCCGTGGTAGACCGCATACATCGACGCCATCACCGCCAGCAGCACCTGCGCGGTGCAGATGTTGGAGGTGGCCTTCTCGCGCCGGATGTGCTGCTCGCGGGTCTGCAGCGCCAGGCGGTACGCGGTATTGCCCTGGGCGTCGAGGGTGACGCCGACCAGGCGGCCGGCCATGCTGCGCTTGAATTCGTCGCGGGTGGCGAGGTAGCCCGCGTGCGGGCCGCCGAAACCGAGCGGCACGCCGAAGCGCTGGCTGTTACCGACCACCACGTCGGCGCCCCATTCGCCGGGAGGCGTGAGCAGGGTCAGGGCCAGCAGGTCGGCGGCGGCCACCACCATCGCGCCGGCCGCGTGCAGCTTCTCGACCGCGGCGCGGTAGTCGCGCACCTCGCCGTTCACGCCGGGGTACTGCAGCAGCACGCCGAAGCAGGGCTGGTTCAGCGCGCCGATGTCGGCGGCGGCCACGGTGCGCACTTCCACCCCGATCGGCCTGGCGCGCGTCTCGACCACTTCGCGCGTTTGCGGCAGCACGTCGTCGGCCACGTAGAACACGTTGGACGCCGATTTGCCGACGCGCTGGATCAGCGTCATCGCCTCGGCCGCGGCGGTGCCCTCGTCCAGCATCGACGAGTTGGCGATGCCCATGCCGGTCAGGTCGGTGATCATCTGCTGGAAGTTCAGGATCGCTTCGAGGCGGCCCTGCGAGATCTCGGGCTGGTAGGGCGTGTAGGCGGTGTACCAGGCCGGGTTCTCGAAGATGTTACGCAGGATGACGCCCGGGGTGTGGCTGTTGTAGTAGCCCTGGCCGATCAGCGACTTCATGACCTTGTTCTTCGACGCCAGCGTCTTCAGCTTGCCGAGCGCCGCCTGTTCCGGCATCGGCTCGTAGAACTGGCCCAGTTCGAGCTGGCTGCGGTTGCGGATGTTGGCCGGCACGATCGCGTCGATCA
>DASRXO010000365.1:0-3039 GCA_035654095.1 Telluria sp. | reverse complement strand
ACGCCGCATCGGTCTCCAGCTTGCGCTTGAACTCCGCCGCCAGCGCCGGGTCGGCCGCCATCTGCTCGCGCGCCACGTCCTCGGCCACGTACTCCTCCATGTACTCCTTGCGCTCGAAGGCGTTATTGAATTCGCCCCATGCCAGCAGCGAATCGGGCGCCTGCGGCTCCAGCATCGCCATCACCAGCCGCGCCTTGGGCTGCGCGATCGGCACGAACAGCGCGCCCTTGCCGACCGCGCGCGGCTCCGGCTTCCACGCACCCTGCACCGTCAGGCGCTGGTGCGATTCAAAAGAACCCGGCGCAAACGCCGCCTTCTCGGCGCGGAAGGTCTCCACGTCCATCTTGTCCTGCGCCGTGCCCAGCACGCGGTAGCTGATGCCATGCAGCGCCAGCTTCTGCCCGACCATCGCCGCCTGCGCGGCCGGCACGATGTAGCCGGCGCCGGGCGCGTTGACCATCAAGTCCGGCAGCACCTCGTCGCGCAGCGGCACGGTCCAGATCTGCGGCTTGCTCTCGTCGTAATGCGTCATCAGCATGCCCGACACTTCGGACGGCGTGCGGGTGTAGGCGTAGCCGCGGAAGTCGACCATGTGCGCCTGGTCGGTGGTCTTGTAGGTCAGCGCGACCGGCGTGCCGGCCAGCTGGAGCGCGCGCGCATCGGCGTCACGCGCGGCCTTCTGCCACTCGGCGCCGTGCTGCGCGACCTGCGCCAGCAGCGAGACGATGGTGTTGTGGGTGATCTTCACGCGGGTCGGATAGTCCTTCCACGAATGGGTCTCCACCAGCATCGCGAGCCGGTTACGCAGCTGGAAGTAGCCGGTCGAGAAGCGCGGCTCGGACACGCCATCGGCAAAGCCCGAAGCCGGGTTGTCGTTCTCGACGAAGGACATGTAGTAGGACTGCGGCTGCGAACCGGCGCGCGTGATGTCGGCGATCACGTTCGCGCGCAGCTCCAGGCCGGCCTTGCGGAATTCCGGATCGCCCGAATACACCGGCTCGACCTGGATCGAGACGTCATGCTCGAACTTGGCGCCGTCCGTCACGTGCAGGTCGACGTAGGCGATCGGGTCCCAGGCGTTGACCAGCGCCAGCATCGCGTGCATCTCGGGCGCGTCGGCCTTCACGTAATCGCGATTGAGGTTGAAGTTCTGCGCGGTGGTGCGCCAGCCCATTTCGACCGGGCCGCGCTGGTTCGGGCGGTTCCACTTGGCGAAGCGCTCGTGGCCGTCGACGTTGAACACCGGGACGAACAGCAGCACCTGCTTGTCGAGCGAGCCGGGCGCCACGCGGTTCTCCAGCACTTCGCGCAGCGCGAGGAAGCCGGCGTCCTTGCCGTCGATCTCGCCGGCGTGGATGCCGCCCTGGACCAGCATCACCGGCAGCCCGCGCCGCTTCGCGGCCTGCGGCGTCATGGCGCCGGTGCGGGTGACGATCAGCGCCTGCATCGGCCGGCCTTCCGGCGTGCGGCCGAATTCGATGCACTTGACGTCCTTCGGATAGGCCTTCTGGAAGGCCGCGCACAGCTTGATGACTTCGTCGTAGCGGCCGGTGCTCTGGAAGCCCGAACGTTCGGACACGGTGCTCAGGTCGCGGGCGGCGTAGGCAAGGGGGACGGCGCCCAGCAGGGCAAGCAGTAACGCAGAACGGATCATCGGTAAGGCTCCGGCAAGGTTAGAAGGGCCGCGCGTGGTGCGCGCGACAGCCGGAAATTATAGTCGCGTTTCCCCTAGGGCCGGGTGTAGATCGAGATTTCCGCAGCCGGCGGACGCACCAGCTGCAGCGGCGCCGCGCTGGCACGCTGCAGCGAGGCGACCGGGCAGGCCTTGCTGGTGCGGTAGCTCAGGGCCGCGGCCAGCATGCCTTCGGCCGGATCGCCGACTTCGTGCGACAGGTCGTCGGGCACGCTGCAGGTGGGCGCCATGCCGTCCGCGTAGTCGCCGAAGCCCTTGTTATTCACGCCCTTGAATTCGATCGAGAAGTAGGTGGTGCCGCAGTTCGGCAGCGGCGTGAAGGCATACGGCTTGCCGCAGGTTGCGCCACCGATCAGGTTCACTTCCACGTCGACGCCGCGCAAGCTGTTGATCACCGACTCGCTGGCCGAACAGGTGCCCGGCGTGGTCAGCACGGTGACGCGCTTGAGCCCAAGGTAGGGCAGCTCGCGCCCGGCCTCGGCCTGCACCGGCGCCGGGAAGCCGTAGGCGGTCGAACGGAACGTCAGCGCGGGCTGGAGCTTGATCTTGGCGCTGTGGATCGGCTGCTCGAAGACTTTGCCCGCAGTGATGGCCGGACCGGCGATCATGTAGGCCAGTTCGCTGGCGACGAACAGCAGGCCGCCGCCGTTGTAGCGCATGTCGAGCACCAGGTCGGCAATGCCGGCCGCCTTGAACTGCGTGACCGCATCGATCAGCTGCAATTCGGAGACTGCGTTATGGCTGCCGAAGGTCAGGTAGCCGACCTTGCCGGTCGGCGTGTCGATCACCTGGGTGTTCTGCACCGGGACGGTGGCGACGTTGGCCGATACCAGCGTCGCGGCGATGCCGGCATCGCCGCGACGCACCGACAGGCGATGGGATTCGCCCGCCGTCACCGGAAACAGGCCGGCGTTGATCTTCGCGACCGATGCGCTGTCGCCCGCGTTGATGAAATCGACGCCGTCGACCGTGGCCAGCAAGTCGCCGCGGCGCAGGCCCGCGGCGGCGGCCGGCGAGCCGGGATCCACGGTGGTGGCGAGCCAGGTGCGCGGCAGGTTGGGACCCGTGTTGCGCGACCAGGTCACGCCGTAGCCGATATCGACGCCCTTGGTGTTCAAGGCGTCCCAGCGCTCGCTGGTATAGGTGAAGTGGTAGTTGTCCTTCGGCTTGCCGGATGCGGTGATGAGCGGCGTCTTCAAGACGTTGAAATAGTCGACCGCCTGCGCAAACGAGGTGCCGGGATCGTACTTGGTCGGCACTTCGTCGTACCACAGGTAGAACGCGTCGATCCAGGCGCGGATGAAGACCATCTCGTCGGCCAGCGTGCCCTGCTTGTCGGGGAACGG
>DASRXO010000364.1:0-14722 GCA_035654095.1 Telluria sp. | reverse complement strand
CAACACGCCGGCCGTGGTCCACATGGAGCTGGTCGAAGGCGACAGCGTCGACGTCAAGGTCGCGGCCAAGGGCGGCGGCTCGGAAAACAAGTCCAAGTTCGTGATGCTCAATCCGTCCGACTCGCTGGTCGACTGGGTGATGAAGACCGTGCCGACCATGGGCGCCGGCTGGTGCCCGCCGGGCATGCTCGGCATCGGCATCGGCGGCACCGCCGAGAAGGCGATGCTGATGGCGAAGGAAGTGCTGATGGACGACATCGACATGTTCGAGCTGAAGGCGCGCGGCCCGCAGAACAAGACCGAGGAACTGCGCATCGAACTGTGCGACAAGATCAACGCGCTGGGCATCGGCGCGCAGGGCCTGGGCGGCCTGACCACGGTGCTCGACGTGAAGATCATGATGTACCCGACCCACGCCGCCTCCAAGCCGGTGGCGATGATCCCGAACTGCGCGGCCACCCGCCACGCCCACTTCGTGCTGGACGGCTCCGGCCCGGCCTACATCGAGCCGCCGGCGCTGTCGACCTGGCCCGATGTGCACTGGACGCCGGACACCGAGAAGTCGCGCCGGGTCGACCTCGATACCCTGACCAAAGAAGAAGTCGCGTCGTGGAAGCCGGGCCAGACCCTGCTCCTGAACGGCAAGATGCTGACCGGCCGCGACGCCGCGCACAAGCGCATCCAGGACATGCTGGCCAAGGGCGAGCCGCTGCCGGTCGATTTCACCAACCGCGTGATCTACTACGTCGGCCCGGTCGATCCGGTGCGCGACGAAGCGGTCGGCCCGGCCGGCCCGACGACCGCCACCCGCATGGACAAGTTCACCGACATGATGCTCGAGAAGACCGGCCTGATCGCGATGATCGGCAAGGCCGAGCGCGGCCCGGCGGCGATCGAATCGATCCAGAAGCACAAGTCGGCCTACCTGATGGCGGTGGGCGGCGCGGCCTACCTGGTGTCGAAGGCGATCAAGAGCGCCAAGGTGCTCGGCTTCCACGACATGGGCATGGAAGCGATCTACGAGTTCGACGTGACCGACATGCCGGTCACGGTGGCGGTCGACGCCAACGGCACCTCGGTGCACAACACCGGGCCGAAGGAATGGGCGGCCAGGATCGAGTCGCTGAGCAGCGTCGGCAAGATCCCGGTGACCGTGGCGTAATGCGTCCGTGACGGACTTGAGCTCCGCCCCGATCGGGGTGTTCGACTCGGGCGTGGGCGGCCTGTCGGTGCTGCGCCACATCCGCGCGCTGCTGCCGCACGAGCACCTGCTGTATCTCGCCGACGCCGGCTTCGCGCCGTATGGCGACAAGCCGGAGCAGGTGGTGGCCGAGCGTTCGCTGGCCATCGCGCGCTTCCTGGTCGGGCGCGGCGCGAAGGCGCTGGTGGTGGCCTGCAATACCGCCACCGTGGCCGCCATCAAGCTGCTGCGCGCGCATTATCCCGCGATGCCGATCGTCGGCGTGGAGCCCGGCCTGAAGCCGGCCGCGGCGGCCAGCCGCAACGGCAAGGTCGGCGTGCTGGCGACCGACGGCACGCTGGCCGGCGAGAAGTTCCTGCTGCTGCGCGAGCAAGTCGGCCAGGCCAGCGCGGTCGAATTCCTGCTGCAGGGCTGCACCGGGCTGGCCGACCAGGTCGAACTGGGCGAGCTCGATTCCGCGGCCACCATCGCCATGCTGGAGCGCTACATCGTGCCGCTGCTCGATCAGGGCGCGGACACGCTGGTGCTGGGCTGCACCCACTATCCCTTCGTGCTGCCGGCGATCGAAGCGATCATCGCCCGCCATGCGCGGCAGGCGGTGGCGCTGGTCGACACCGGCGACGCGGTGGCGCGCCAACTGGCGCGTTTGCTGGCGGCCGGCGGCCTGGCGCGCGGGGCGGACGGCGATCCGGCGCGGCTAGAGGTGTTTACGACCGCCGGCGGCGCCCCGCTGTCGGCCATGTTCGCCAGCTTGCTGGGGCTGACGCCCCCGGTCGACGAGGTGCGCATCGAAACAATATTTTGATTTGCCAGTTGCGCCAGAAGTTTGTATAATCGCTAGCTGTCCCGGAAGCCTCGGGACATTTGCAGGACAGTGGTGGCTGTAGCTCAGTTGGTAGAGTCCAGGATTGTGATTCCTGTTGTCGTGGGTTCGAGCCCCATCAGCCACCCCATAGCTTTCTTTTAAATATCAGGCACTTAGGTGCCTTTTATTTTGT
Source organism: Telluria sp. (assembly GCA_035654095.1). GTDB lineage: Bacteria > Pseudomonadota > Gammaproteobacteria > Burkholderiales > Burkholderiaceae_D > Telluria_A. Next base: position 12,523 of record DASRXO010000364.1, on the reverse strand, counting down.
CCTGGGGCCTTTGCGGGGCCATTAGCGAGTTTTCGAGCCGCGCCATTTCCAGATCGTTCTGATCACCATCCAGCCAGCGGGCATAGGTCTTGTGGAACATTTCCACGCTGTGGCCGAGCTGCTTCGCGCAGAATGCCGGATTCATCCCAGCCATCAGCATCATCGTCGCATAGGTGTGGCGCATGTTGTAGGGCCGCCGGTACCGGATGCCCAGCCGCTTGAGCGCAGGCGTCCAGAAGCTGCGGAAGGCGCGCTCATCCACCCAGGGCGTGCCGTAGCGAGGATCCTGGAACACCGGGCCGCCGGCGATCTGGGTGTGTTGCCGCTGCCGCTGGACGGCCGCCTGCGATCGACTGTTGAATTTCACGGTGCGCGCGACGTGCGTCTTCGTGCGGTCCTTGCGCAGGCCGCGCACGACGGCCTCGGCGACCAACACCGAGCTGCTGGCCAAGTCGACGTTATCCCACTGCAGGCCGAAAATCTCGCTTGTGCGCAGGCCGCTCCAGAACCACGTCTCCACCAGGTTGGCTACCTGCCCCGGGTGCTTCTCCTGAATTTCGGCGCAGATGCGCTCCATTTCCTCTCGCGTGAACGGGTCAGGAGGTTCCTTCTGGTGCTTCGCAGTGGGCACGGCCACCACCGGGTTCTCGACCAGAATCTTGTCGGTCACCGCCAGCTCGATTGCCTCGCGAAGCACCTGCACGTAGTTGTTGATGGTCTTGCCGCTTAGGTCCGGCCGGGTGACGATCGCCGTGAGAGCGTGACTGGTGCGAAGCGCGCGCAGCGCCAGGTCCCCGAGGAGTATCTGGGTTTTGAGGTCGCAGATGGTCTTTTTCCAAAAGCGCACGGCGCTCGCATAGCCGTCGCGGGTGGATGCCTCGAGGCGCTGCGCTCCCAGCCATGCGTTTCGTGGCCGCCGGCGACCTGCTCGGCTTTAGCAACGGCCAGCTCGCCCGCGGCTGCGGCATCGTCACCGTGCGCCAGCGCCCCGAGACCGCCAAGGGCGTCGTGTTCGTCACCCTCGAGGACGAGACCGGCAACGTGAACGTCATCGTCTGGCCCAATCTGGTCGAGCAGCAGCGGCGCGAAGTCATGAGTGCACGGCTGCTGGGGGTCTTCGGCGTCTGGCAGTGTAATAATAACGTCCGGCACCTGGTCGCCAAACGCCTCGTCGACATGTCCCACCTGCTGGGCGACCTCGACACCAGGAGCCGCGACTTCTCTTAACCCAGCAGCCCCCACTCAAGGGCCAAAATCCAGAGTATCCAACCCACACGTTCGGATTGCCTTGCGCCATTCAGCTTGCGCCGGGTGGTGAAGCTGTCAGCGATTACTTCGGCACTTCCATAGCGTAAAGAGAAACATGATAAATGCATCATCAATTCTCGTAAATACACTTGCAAAAACATTTACCGCACAAATGCACAGTCGTTCAATATGTCACTAGCGTTATGAAAAACCATGCTATTGTAATTAGGGAAATATCTTCGCGCATTGGCGCCGCCTTCCGGTCTGTGTGAACAATTGCGCCGGCATAAACTGCGGGCGAAATGCGGGCGGCGACCCGAAGAATATTTACAGAAAGATTTCACATGGATCAGGTCTCACCTTCTCCACCACGTTCGCTCAAGGCACTTACCGGTATCACCGGGCTGAATGAAATGACAGGCGGTGGATTTCCAAGCGGGCGGACTACGCTGCTCGCGGGCGGGCCTGGATCCGGAAAAACAATATTATCCTTGCAATTTCTGGTGCATGGCGCCATTAAGTGCGAGGCGCCGGGCATATTTGTCGCTTTCGAGGAATCTTCGGCGCGCATTATTTCAAATTCCGTCGGATTCGGCTGGCAATTGCCGCAATTGCTGGCTAATAACAAAATGTATTTCGTGGACGCCCAGCCGGCCGCCGATCTGGTTCTTTCCGGAATTTTCGATCTGAGCGGCATGCTCGCGGCGCTTGAGGCCCAGGTCGCGGCCATGGGGGCTAAACGCATTGTGATCGACGCAATCGATATTGTGTTGGCATTGCTGCCCGACGCAACGTCCAAACGGCGCGAAATCTACCGCCTGCACGACTGGTTGCTGAAACATGAACTGACGGCCATTGTTACGGCCAAGACCGACGAAAGCGATGCGGGCAGCCTGATGCCGCAGGCCTTCGGTTTCATGCAATTCATGGTCGATTGTTCAGTTCTCCTGAACCACAGCGTGGTGTTGGGGGTATCGCAACGCAACCTGCGGGTACAGAAATACCGCGGCTCGGCATTCGACGAAAACGAATCACCTTTCCTGATCAGCAAGAACGGCTTCGAAGTGGCCGTTGCGCGCAGCTTGGGCGATGTCGATGCGAACGTCACCAACGAGCGCGTTTCCAGCGGCGTCGAGCGGCTCGACAATATGCTGGGCGGCGGTTACTACCGCGGCGCGAGCATTCTCATTACAGGTTTCCCGGGTACCGCCAAGACCACGCTGAGCGGCGCCTTCGCGGAGGCGGCCTGCCGTCGGGGCGAGCGCACGATGTTCGTCAGCTTCGATTCAGACGGTTCCGAGGTGGTGCGCAATCTCGCTTCGGTCGGCATCCGGCTGCAACCCTACATTGAAAATGGCTGCCTGAGTATCATTTCGGCCCGCACCATTACCGGCAGTGCCGAGACCTATCTGGTGCGCATCAAGTTGCTGGCGCAGGAACATGCGGCCCGCTGCCTCGTCATCGACCCGGTGTCGACGCTGTCCAAATCGGGCAATGAGCTGACGGCACATAGCGTGGCGGAGCGCTTGATCGACTGGGCCAAGTCGCAAGGGGCGACGATGGTGTGCACCAGCCTGCTCGATGAAATGGCCAGCCAGTCCGAAGGCGGCTCGCCGCTGCAGATTTCGACTCTGGCCGACACCTGGATACACCTCAACTACCTAGTCCAGGCGGGCGAGCGCAACCGCGGCATCTCGATCATCAAGTCGCGCGGCACGGCGCACTCGAACCAGGTGCGCGAACTGGTCCTCAGCGATGCCGGCGTCACCCTGGCCGACACCTATACGGCCGGCGGCGAGGTCCTGATGGGTACCATGCGCTGGGAAAAAGAGAGTGCGGAACGGGTCGCCGCGGAAGTGGCCCAAGTCGCCGCCAAGCTCAAGCAAGTCCAGCTCGACGCCGAAGAGGCCGAGCTAGAAGTGCGCCTCAAGTCTGTGCAAACGGAACTGGTGGCCAAACAACTCGAGAAAACCTTGTTGTCCCATACCCGCGACAGCCGGGAACGTGAATTGGCACGCGGGCGCAGCCGGATGGCCGAGTTGCGCGGGGCCGACACCAACCAGTAACAATAAGGCAGTCATGGATCGCGCTCCAATTTTCAAATTTCGCCTGTACGTGGCGGGAGATGCACAGAACTCCGTGCAGGCAAAAGCCAATCTGCACTCCTTGTGCGAAACCCATTTGGCCGAGCGCTACGAAATCGAAGTGATCGATGTGTTGCGGGAGCAGAAGCGCGCGCTCGAAGACAGTGTGTTCATGACGCCTACCCTGGTCAAGCTGGCGCCGGAAAGCCCGCGTAGAATCGTCGGAACCCTGAGCCAGACCGCGGACGTCCTGCTGGCTCTCGGACTGGCGCCGTTGGATGTTCACGAGAGATAAGCCATGGAAGTGAGCGCCCTGATCGCTGCCCTGCAAGCCAACGTGGAACAGCTTGAACAACTAACCGGCGGCGAGATCGACGCCATCATGGACCAGCAAGGCCGGCCTTTCCTGCTGCAGCGCGCGCAGCAGCACATGCGCATGAACGAGACGATGCGGCAAAATGCGATGCTCAACGCGCTGCCCGCCTACATCGCGATGCTCGATGCCCACGGCGTAATCATGTCGGTCAACGACGCCTGGCGCGGCTGCTCCGGCATGGCTGCGGCGCAAGCACCCGGCCATGAAGTCGGCAGCAACTACCTGCAGCTGTGCGAACATGACGGAGGCGCGGCCGACGCGCACGCCATCGCGGCCGGCATTCGCGCCGTGCTGCGAGGCGCGGCGCCGGCCTGCTCGCTCGAGTATTCCTGCATGTCGCACGGCGCCCACGCCTGGTTCCTGGTGACGGTCACGCCACTGGAGGTAGGATCGCGCCAGGGCGCCGTCATCATGCATATGGACATCAGCGAGCGCAAGCGTGGTGAGGAGGACCTACGCCGCTTCCGTACCGCCATGGACTGCACCGCCGATGCGATCTTCCTGGTTCGGCGCGCGAGCATGCGCTTTATCGAAGTCAATGCGACCGCCTGCACCATGCTGGGTTATAGCCGGGAGGAATTGCTGCAGCTGGGGCCAGTGCCGATCAGCACCGCGGAGCCTGCCGAGCATGCCGCGCTGTACGATGCGCTCATTGTCAAAGGGACCAACGAGCACAGCGAATCCCAGTTGCGCCGCAAGGACGGTTCGTGGTTGCAAGTGGAAGTGCACCGCCAAGCCCTGCGCTCGGGGCCGGACTGGATCATCGTCGGGGTGGTGCGCGACATCACTGAACGCAGGCAGGCGCAGAAAATGCTGCAGCATCAGGCGCATCACGACGGCCTGACCGGGCTGCCGAACCGGACGCTGTTCTATGACATCCTTGACAAGATGCTGGCTCAGGCGGTGCCCAACGGCTGGATGCTGGCAGTGCTGTTCATCGATCTGGACCACTTCAAGAACGTTAACGATACTCTGGGCCATTCCGTGGGCGATGAACTGCTCATCCAGTTCAGCAACCGGCTGCTCGATTGCGTCCGGGTGCGGGACACGGTCGGCCGCCTCGGCGGGGACGAGTTCGCCGTGGTGGTATTGATGCAGAACGGTCAGAATATAGCCGTCGTCGTGGCCAACAAAATCCGCGAAGTGCTCAGCGTCCCCTTCACCCTCGGCGGGCACGAGATCAATGTGACGGCAAGCATCGGTATCACCATGTACCCCAACGACGCCTCCTCGCTGGAGGACCTGATCAAGTATGCCGACACCGCGATGTACCGCGCCAAGCACGCCGGTCGCGATACCTTCCGCTTCTTCACGGCCCAGATGAATGCCGATGTGCAGAGCCGTCTGGAGCTGGAAATCGCACTGCGCAAGGCCTTCGAGAATGAGGAGTTCGTCTTGCACTACCAGCCCAAGATCCAGGTCTCGACGGGCAGGGTGATCGGGGTCGAAGCGCTGCTGCGCTGGGAGCGCCCCGGATGCGGCCTGGTCTCGCCCGCGTGCTTCATCCCGGTGCTGGAAGAGACGGGCCTGATCGTTCGTATGGGCAGCTGGGTGATCGGCGCGGCCTGCCGCCAGATGGCCCTATGGCTGCGCTCGGCGGTGGGCGCCGTCAGTGTGTCGGTCAATGTTGCCGGCCGCCAGTTTAGCGAAGGCGACCTGGAGGCCGATGTCGTGTGCGCCCTGGACGCCAGCGGCGTGCCGCCCGAACTACTGGAACTGGAGCTGACCGAAGGTTCCCTCATGGCCAACACCGAGCGCACGATCACGACTCTGAAAAATCTGAAACGGCTCGGCGTACAGATTTCCATCGACGACTTTGGCACGGGCTACTCCAGCCTGGCCTACCTGCGCCGCTTCCCGATCGACAAACTGAAGATCGATATCGCCTTCATCCGCGAGGTAACGACCAATCCCGATGATGCCGCGATCGTGATTGCCATACTCGGCATGGCGCACAGCCTGAACCTGCAGGTGATCGCGGAAGGGGTGGAGACGGCGTCCCAGCTGGCGTTTCTCAGGCGGCACCACTGCGACCAGATTCAGGGCTATTTCTTCAGCCGGCCGTTGGCGCTGGCAGAACTGGAGCAACTGCTGCGCGACGACTTGCGCCTGCAGTTGCCAGTGCAGGCTGGGCGACGGAAAACCCTGCTGTTGGTGGACGATGAACCAAGTGTGCTGTCCTCGCTGCAGCGCCTGCTGCGCCATGACGGCTACCACATCCTGTGCGCCGACTCGGCGGCGGCAGGGTTCGAGCTGCTGGCCCAGTATGACGTGCAGGTGATCGTGTGCGACCAGCGCATGCCGAACATGAGCGGAACTGAATTCCTGGGCCGTGTCAAGGAGATGTATCCCGACACTTTCCGTATTGTCTTGTCCGGCTACACCGACCTGGAATCAATTATGCAGGCCGTCAACAAAGGCGCGATTTACCGTTTCTATACCAAACCGTGGGATAACAAAGTCCTGCGCAAGGAGTTGCGCGCCGCGTTCAAGCATTACTGCCTGTTACACGATATCGCCCTCGCCGGCGACGACACTTCGCCCGCTGCGGTGCCATCAATGGAAGATGTAGTGAGCACGACCTGATCTGACATTCCAGGCGTAACAAGTCCGAGCAGATTAATCTTCTAGAACATGATCCCTTATGTCCCGGTTGCGCTGGGGCGAATTGGCAACGATATCATCAGCGCAAATAAATCAATCCGTTCATAGGGGTTTTATATGTATGCTGATCTCGACCAGCTCATCCTGATCCATGTTCCGAGTGGGGTGATTGTCACGACGCAAGACAATATCATCGTCCGCTGGACCAATGGAGCCGAGCGTATTTTTGGTTACAGCAGCGACGATGCAATGGGAAGTAACTTATGGTCTCTCATCTCTCTCCCCGGCCAGGAAAATTCTGACGCGGAAATTATGAGCAAATTGCGCGAAAGCGGAACCTGCGATTGTGAAATGTTAAGAAGGAGAAAGGATGGTGCACTAATTTATGTCGATGCCTCCGGTTCGGCGATCTACAGCGCCGACAGGCAGTTGGAACATATTATTTTCAGCAAGAAAGATATAACACAGTTAAGGGCGTCTCGTGATGCCCAGTTGATGGACGTAAAATTCCGCAACGTATTCGAGTCCTCGCCCGACAGCATTATCGTTGCCAATCCCACCGGCACCATAGTGTTAGCCAATGCACAGGCGGAGCGGCTGTTCGGATACGAGCCAAGTGAGCTGGATGGCAAACGAATCGAGATTCTGCTGCCGGAGCGCTTCCGGCACTGCCACGTGGGACACCGCTCGCGCTACTTTGATCAGCCGCGCACACGCATCATGGGGGCCGGCCTTGACCTACACGGCCTGCGCAAGGATCAAGCCGAGTTTCCTGTCGAAATCAGCCTATCACCGATTCAGACCGACGCTGGAGCCTTCGTCATCAGTGCGATTCGTGATGTCAGCGAGCGCAAAAAAGCGGAGCAAAAATTCCGTGGCCTGCTTGAATCGGCGCCCGATGCAATCGTCATCGTTAACCAACTCGGCGAGATAGTACTGGTAAACTCGCAGACCGAAATCTTGTTCGGGCATCTCCGTGCCGAATTAATTGGCAAGAAAATTGAAGTTCTCATCCCGGCCAGATTCGGCGCCAAGCATCCCCCGTTTCGTAGTGGATTCTTTGACCAGCCAAGGCCTCGTTCAATGGGTGCGGGTCTGGAATTATTTGGTCTCAAGCGCGACGGCTCGGAGTTTCCTGTCGAGATTAGCCTATCTCCACTGGAGACTGAGGACGGTGTACTGGTGTCATCGGCAATACGTGACATCACCGAACGCAAGCGGATCGAGCGGGCACTTACTGAACAGAAATACGAGTTGGAGCGGGCGAATCTGGCCAAGGACCGCTTCCTGACTAGCATGTCACACGAGCTACGCACGCCGTTGAACGCTATCTTGGGCTTTTCGCAGCTGCTCGCAAACAACTTATTACCCACGACCGAGATTCAAAAAATTGCTTTCGTCCAGAATATAGTGACGTCAGGAAAACACTTGCTCGCCTTGATTGACGAAATACTCGACCTCGCCAAGATAGAGTCCGGCAATATCAGCCTGTCACTGGAATCTGTCTCCTTAGCGCAATTGATCGCCGAGGTCGCAATAATGGTCGAGGAACAGGCAGCACAGCGCGGTATTCGCATGCTTTACCCTGAACCGGATCCCTCAATGGCGGTATGGAGCGATCATACCCGCCTCAAGCAAATTATTTTAAATCTGTTGTCCAATGCCATTAAATACAACCGCAAAGACGGTGTCGTAGTGTTGAATGTTGCGGATAGCGCACCCAACCACATACGAATTTCCGTTCAAGATACCGGCGATGGCTTGAGGCAAGATCAGATCGAAGCGCTTTTCCAGCCGTTTAACCGACTGGGTCAAGAAGCAAGCTCCATAGAAGGCACAGGCATCGGCCTGGTCGTGACCAAGCGCCTGGCCGAGCTAATGGGCGGCACCATGGGAGTAAGCAGCACAGTCGGAGTCGGCAGTGTTTTTTGGATCGAACTTGATAGGGAGTATCCTGAACAAATACAGGAAAATCAGGCTAACGATCTGCGTGCACCGGCATTTCGTTACGGCGCGAATCACAATACGCCAGCGACGATACTATATATTGAAGACAGTCCGGCCAGCCTACGGCTAGTTGAAGACATTATCGGTTTTCGCCCCGACTTTACGCTCATCTCCGCAATAGACGCCAAATCAGGCATCGCACTGGCCCAAAGCCACCGGCCACATGTAATTTTAATGGACATCAATCTTCCCGGCATGAGCGGCAGAGAGGCGAAAAAGCTCTTGAGTGCAGATGAGCGCACCGCCCATATTCCCGTTATCGCCCTGACCGCCAATGCCATGTCGAGCGATATCAAAAAGGGCATAGCCGCAGGCTTCTTTCGTTACCTCACAAAGCCACTCGACGTGGACGTTCTGCTCGCGGCGATCGATGATGCTCTCGCTGGCGTCCTCAATGAGGGAGACATATCAATCCAAACTTAGGGAGCCGCCGATCAATTCTTTTTTCTCAGCGATCTCCGTAGGACGGCTCAAAGCGGGCATGGCCGAACGCGGCTATACCCGCATCGGCCTACCGGAAACCATGCCGCCTTTTTCCTGGCGTATGCCGGTCAGGCGATTTGGGTAATGGATCAATGGAAGAACGACCCGATCGGCAAGCCGACCGTTTCGAAGCGACTGATCGCGCCCGGCCGCACGAGGAAAGACGGGTCGCTGCGCGATCCCAGCAACAGCAGTCAGGCATCTTTTGTGATCGAGCGATGATGAGGCCCACATGGATACTGTGCGCAGCCGCTGGCATTGCGCTGCCCGTCGCCGGCGCCGACCGCGTTGCTTGCCCTATCTTGCTCGACGAAGGCACCGTTGCAGTGGTGCGTCCACCGGCCGGATGGCTGGGTACGTCGCATTCCATCATGCGACTAACGGGCGGCGGCATCATGCGCGGACATCCCGACCAAATGGCTTACCTCGTGCCGTCCGCGAGCAAGCGAACAAAAGGCGGTGGCATCACCACTTGGACTTTTGAATCTGGCGAAAAGAGATGGCTCTGGTGTAGTTATGGCGGCAGCGGCGCGATCCAGCTATCGAAGCGGCTGGATGATTCCGCAGGCGACTGCTCGGTACATTTTAGAACGGCTGAAAAAGATCAGATCGTCGATCTGTATGCCGCGTGCACTGCCCCATCGGCTCGCCGCTAATCGCCTGAAGCATCGAGCAGCAACTCCCAATACCCCACATCGACCCATCGGTCGAACTTGCGGCCCACTTGTTTGAAGTGGGCGACCTTGTCGAAGCCGAGCTTTTCATGCAGCGCCACGCTGGCCGGGTTCGGCTGCGCGATGCCGCCGATAACCGCGTGCACGCCCCGCTGTCGTAGTTCGCCGATCAGCGCGCGGTACAGCGCCGATCCGATGCCGCGGCCCGCCATCTCGGGCGACACGTAGACCGAACTCTCCACCGAGAAGCGGTAGGCGGCGCGCACTCGCCACAAGGTCGCGTACGCGTAGCCGGCCAGCGCGCCGTCCTGCTCGAACACCAGCCATGGCAGCAGCGCCGAATACTCGCGGATGCGCTTGGCCATCTCCGCCTCGCTGACGTCCTGCTCTTCGAAGCTGATGGTGGTCGTGCGCACGAAATGGTTGTAGATCACGCAGATGGCGGCGGCGTCGTGTTCGCTGGCTGGTCGGATCATGCTGGTCCCGGTGGCAAAATAGTTCTTACGATACCCGAACTTCCGACAGACCGCTCGGCAAAATCCAGCCGCTCACCGCCGCGCACGATTGAAGCCGGGAGCCCTATGGAATATGATCTGCTGATGGAAGCACGTGTCTCAAAACTCGAAGCCGCTGTCGAATATATACAGCGGGACCTCACAGAATTGAAAGCGGATGTGCGCGCACATCGAAAAGAAACCGCGCGCGATTTCCGTATCCTGTTCAGCGCAATCATCACCGTCGCGCTCGGCCTCGCCAGCTTGATGGCCAAAGTCTTTCACTGGTTTTAAGCAACGCCTGCCTCGTCCCAAAAGCGCCATTTCCGATTGCATGCTATAAAGGCGGCAGGAGGAAACTATCATGGACGAAACTGATCGCCGTCACGACCACGACACCGCCAGCAAGATCGACGAAGCGCTGCGCGTGCAGCAAGCGTTCGGCGACGACGTGGCGCAGAAATACCTCAAGCTGCGCGGCATCGGCGAAGAGATCGCCCAGCGCGTGCTGGCCGCCAGCGCCGCGCAACCGGCGCGTGTGCGCCACAGCTGACCACGCACCGGCGCACGCCCGCAGCCGATCGGCTGCAACGCGATGGCGGATGATTTCCTGACCAGTTGGAAGTTTTGACAACGCAGGGAGCGAAACAGTAGCGGCGGCAAGGTGCAGCGGGCCGCGCGGGGTGAGGCGGAAAGCGAGCGGGCCAGCCCACGCGGGCGGCCTCGATCGAGGTGCTGCTTAGTCGAGCTTCCAGGCGTAATCGACCTTGGTCCAGGTCTGCGCCGGCGCGCCGTCCTTGGTGCCCGGCTTGAACTTGCAGGCGCTGATCGACTTGATCGCGGCCTTGTCCAGGTTCTTGAAGCCGCTGGTCTTGTCCAGCTTCGATTCCGCCACCAAACCGTCGGCATTGACCAGGAAGGACATCGACACCGTCCCCTGCTCTTCATTCATCAGGGACGCTTTCGGATATTCCGCCTTGCAGGTCTTGGCGTCGAAGCTGGCTGGAACTTCGCCCGCGGCGACCGCGCCGGTGATGCCGGTGAAAATCAAGGCTGCAAGTACACTCAGATTACGTTTGTATGTAGACATATCAGTTTCCCAATGATTCACATCGAAGTAACGCCGGCTAAGCTCGACTCAAACGATTACAACTTCCAGACGTAGTCCACTTTGGTCCAGGTCTGGGCCACCGCGCCATCCTTGGTGCCCGGCTTGAACTTGCACGCGCTGATGGCCTTGACCGCGGCCTTGTCCAGGTTCTTGAAGCCGCTGGTTTTTTCCACTTTCGACTCGATCACGCTGCCGTCGGCGCCGACCAGGAAGGCCATCGTGACGGCGCCTTCTTCTTCGTTGACCAACGATGCTTTCGGATACTCGGCCCTGCAATTTTTCGAGTCGAAGGTCGCTGGAACTTCGCCCGCAAATGCCGAACCTGCGACGGACAACAACAGTGCTGCGGTGATGCTGATAGAACGCTTCTTCATTTTCTTTTTTCCCACTTCGTTTTAACTAATCGTCAAGCCACTACGCATTACGCCTACTGACTCAGAATTCTTCCCACTCGTCGTTGCCGGCGGCTGCGCTGGCGACTTTCTTCGGCTTCGCGGCCGGTGCGGCGGCTGCCGCGGCGACCGGCTTCTTGAGGGCCGGACGGGCTGCCACGCGCAGCGCCACGGCCTTGCCCACCTTGGCTACGCGGGGCGGCGTCGCAGCCGGCGCGGCGGCGATCGTCGACGGCGCCGACACATGCACTTCTTCGCCTTCGACCAGCTTGAAGATGCTGACCACGTGCGCCAGTTCGCTGGCCTGGTCCTGCAGGCTCTGCGCCGCTGCCGCCGCTTCTTCCACCAGCGCCGCGTTCTGCTGGGTCATGCTGTCCATCTCGATGATCGACATATTGACCTGCTCGATGCCGCGGCTCTGCTCCAGGCTGGCGTTGGCGATCTCGCCCATGATGTCGGTCACGCGCTTGACGCTGGCCACCACTTCATCCATGGTCACGCCGGCCTGGCCCACCAGTTTGCTGCCGCGCTCGACCTTCTCGACCGAATCGCCGATCAGGGTCTTGATTTCCTTGGCTGCCGCTGCCGAGCGCTGCGCGAGGTTGCGCACTTCGGACGCGACGACCGCGAAACCGCGGCCCTGCTCGCCGGCGCGCGCCGCTTCCACCGCGGCGTTCAGCGCCAGGATGTTGGTCTGGAACGCGATGCCGTCGATCACGCCGATGATGTCGACGATCTTGTTGGCCGAGGCGTTGATCGAGCCCATGGTGTCGACCACTTGCGACACCACGTCGCCGCCCTTGCGCGCCACGTCCGAGGCGGTGGCCGCCAACAGGTTCGCTTCGCGCGCATTGTCCGCATTCTGTTTCACGGTCGAGGTCAGCTCTTCCATCGCCGAGGCGGTCTTTTCCAGCGAGCTGGCTTGCATCTCGGTCCGCGAGGACAGGTCGATGTTACCGGCCGCGATTTCACGCGAGGCGGTGCCGATGGTCTCGGTGCCGATCCGCACCTGGCCCACGATGCCGACCAGGCTGTTGCGCATTTCTTTCA
>DASRXO010000363.1:0-5285 GCA_035654095.1 Telluria sp. | reverse complement strand
CGTCGAGCCAATCGGCCGCTTCGCCGGCGTCCAGCAGCCAGTCCTGGTCGCGGTTTGCCGACAATTCCTCATAATCGCCGATTTCGGCCAGCATCGCCTGGATTTTTTCGGGGCTGTTTTTCAGGCTGGCGAAGCGTTTGGAGCGCGTGTGCAGCGGACCGGGCGCGCCGCCGAAGCGCTCCAGCGTTTCGCTCCAGCGCAGTATCCATTCGGCCTTGCAAGCGCCGATCGACCTCATCTGGCGCACCTCGATCGGTACCGCGTCCAGCGGCTGCCCGAGGATCGCGCCGATCTGCGCGGCGTTCTCGCGCCAGGCGCCGAAGATGCGGGCGATCTCGCCGTACGCGGTATCGAGCATGCGGTAGGCGTAGATCTTGTTCGGGCTACAGCCGCGGCCGCAGGCGGCGGTGTAGTTGTCGGCGTCGACCTTGTCGCGCAGGACCGCGTACATATCGTTGACCTTCTTGCGCAGGATCGCCTCGCCGCCGGCCGCCAGCCAGAAGGCGCCGAGGCGCCGGTATTCGGCGGCGACCGCGGCGCAGAAGGCGTTCCAGTCGGCGGGCCGCGCCTGCAATTCATAGACCAGGGCCAGCGCCAGTTCGCACACGCTGTCGCCGTAGCTGTTGCCGTCGGCGCCGGCGCGCGCCGAGCGGCCGGTGGCGCGCAAGGCCTCGGCCACGCCATCGACATACTCGCCCGGCATGCCGGCCAGCGCCTCCGGATCGGCGAGCAGCGCGAGGTCGGTACGGGCGAGCGCGTGCAGGGAGCACTGCCCCAGCAATTTGCGCACTTGTTCCCACCCGTGCTCTTGATACCGGGTTCCCGGCAAGCGCATACCTTCCTCGTCCTGGTCATGGCCGCCCGCCTTCTGACGGACGCTAAAATCATGCCACATAACGGGCTGCCCAAGGCGCGCTTGAAACGCTTATTTACCCCTCTGTTCCCGGTTCTGCCCGAGCTGGGAGGCGAGGACCGCGGCCACGATGGGCGCCGCATGCTCGCCGCCGGTCGTTTCCGAGTGGCTGACGAAGGCCGCCACCGCCAGCCGGTGGGCCTGGCCGGGCAGGCTGCCCGGCTCCAGCCAGCCGGTGAACCAGACCGTGGCGCGGTCCTCGCCGGGTCCCGCGGCGCCCGGCGCGCCGGTCGGCGAGGTGCCGGTCTTGCCGGACAGGCCGCGGCGCACCGCATCGAGCCGCGCGCCGCGGAAAGCACTTGCCGCGGTGCCGATATCGACCACGCCCTTCATCCCGGCGCGGATGCGGTCCAGCCGCACGCCGAGGTCGGGCATGGCCGGCGCCTCGGCCTGGCGCGCATCGAGCGCGAGCAGCAGGCGCGGGGCGATGACCTTGCCCTGCCCGACCGCGCCCGCGGCCAGCGCCATCTGCAGCGGCGTGACCTGCATGCGCAGGCCGATCGCCATCTGGCGCAGCTCGTGACGGGTGTGGATCGGGTCGATGTGGGCCGGCGTGGCTTGCAGCGCGTCCCAGGCCGACCATGCGTAATCGGCCGGCAGCAGGCCGCCATCGAGACGCAGCGCCTGCTCGAAGCCGAGCCGGTGCGCCATCGCGACGATAGGCCGCACGCTGTCGAGGGCGCCCGGCGCCAGCGGCTGGAGGTCGGGCGCACCGCCGTCCGCACGGCCGAACAGGCTGCGGTCGCTCAATTCGCCGGACCACGCGAACCAGGTATTCAGGCTGTAGGTCAGCGCCTGGGACAGGCCGAGGCGGCCGTCCTGCGCGCGCTGGTCGAGATGCCCGTCCTTGTAGTTGGTGATGTGCGCCAGCCGGGTGTCGGCCGGGTAGCTGGCCGCGTTGGTCTGGAAGGCGAACCCCCTCTGCTGCGCCAGGCGGTTGATGGCGGCCAGCGGCATCCCGGACAGCAGCGCATCGATCTGCGGGTCGTTCTGCGCCGCCAGCTCGAGCCCCAGCGCGCTGATCACCTTGAAGGTCGAGCCGGGGCTCTGGTGCGCGCCGCCGTCGTGCTGGAAGGCCGGCAGGCGCAAGGGACTGCGGGCCGGATTGCTGCGGTCGAAGTCGCGCACCTCGCTCCAGTTGGCGGCGTTGACCGTGCCGGCGCCCGCGCCGGCCGCGGCCAGCACGTCGCCGGTTTCGGTGTCGAGGATGACGATGCCGGCGTGGCGACCCGCGGGCGGCGCCTGGCCGCCGCTGCAGGCCTTGCCGTCCCACCGGCCGCGGCGCATGCCGATGCAGTCGAGCGCCTGCTGGCTGGCCGTTTGCAGGCCGAGGTCGAGTGTCAGGCGCGCGGCATGCGAGCCGGTAGGCGACGGCAACCGCGCCAGCATGCCGGCGATGCTGGCCGCGTGATCGGCGCGGATGCCCAGCAGCGGCGCGAGGCCGGCGCCGATCGCGGCCCGGGTCGGCGCGCCGCCGCTCCACAGCGCAACGCCATTGCGGTCTTCGAGCGTGACCGCGGCCGCGGAGGCGGTGCGTACGTCGGCCTTGTCGAACGACAGCGGCTGCCACGCCAGCTTGCCGTCCACCACACGCAGATGACGGTACTGCTGGTCGGCAGGACCGGCCAAGGCCGACATTTCGAGCGGCGCGGCGTCGATCGCGATGGCGCGCGCGCCGGGCAGCAGTTCGAGCACGAGTACTTGCGCGGCGTCGGCCGAGGGACAGGCGCGGCCGGTGCAGGCGGGCTGCGGCTGGCCGAGCTGGCGCGCGCCTTCGACCTTCAGCACGCGGCCGACCAGCATCAGGCGCATCGCCTCGCCGCCCGCGGCCGGCTGCGGCAATGCGAGCGTGATGCGGGCCGGCGCGCGCGCGCCGGTCTCGGGCCAGGCCGCGACGCGGGTCCACGGCACCCAGCCCTGCGGCACTTCGGCGAACAAGCGCGCGGCGACCGCCGGCATCGCGTTGCTGGTCGATGCGGGCGTGGCGCCGACGCTGGCCTGCCAGTCGCCATGCACCGCGGCCGGCTGCAGGCGCCAGGCCAGCAGCCGGCGTTCGCTGTTGAACACCCGCACCTGCTCGCGCACATACTCGCCGTCGGCCATCCGGTACAAGCGCTTGAGCAGCCTGATCGCCGCATCGTCGAGCTTCACGCCGTCCCAACCGGCCAGCTCGCCCGCGCGTTCGGCGCCGGGAACCGCCTGCCACGCGGCGAGGTCGCGCGGCGCCAATTCAGCCAGGCCGTTGGCGCCGAGCCGCACCAGTCCGCGCGCCTGCAAGTCCTGGAACAGCGCCTGGTCCTCGAGGCTGGCGCGCGGCGCGGCCGGCACCCGGTACTGCCCGGCGCGCAGCCATGCGGACACCGGCTGGCCCTGCGCGGGAAAAGCCGTCACCAGCGCGCGTCCCGCCATGGCGTCGCCGGCCTGGTACAGCTGCACCAGCAATTCGCCGAACCGCGGACAGGCCGCGCTGGCGCGGCGCTGGATGCGCAATGCCGCGTTGCCGCCCCACGCCAGCCAGCCGTCGGTACCCAGCGCCACCTGGCCGTGCGCGCCCTGCTCCACCTTGCCGTAGCTGGCGTCGCCCAGCCAGCGCACGCCGGCGTCGCGGCTGTCCCACACCAGTTGCAGCGGTGCGGCGGCGGCGAGGGTCGTGGCCATGCCGCTGACCTGCACTTGCGGCATGTCGCCGGCATCCGGTCCGGCCAGCGCGACATTGCGCAGCGTGACCGGCGCGCCGCCCTGGCTGTGCGCGACCCAGCGCGCGACGTCGTCGAAGCGGTAGCCGATCCGCAGCGGCAGCAGGCGCGGCTTCGATTTGTCGCGCACTTGCGTGCACAGGTCGACACGTACCGGCGGCGCGCCGTGCATACCGGCCGCGACCACCAGCGCACCGCCCTCGGCCGCCGCCAGCGCGATGCCCGGCTGCGCGGGCACCGTGAAGACGGCGCCCGGCAAGGCCGGCTGGAAGGCGTCGGCCGCATAGGGCACCCCGGCGAGATGTGCGCTGTCGATGAGCGGCTCGGCGGCGACGGCCAGGTGGCGCGCGTGGCCGGCGATCAGCGCGGCGCCGCCCAGCGCAGCAAGCGCACCGCCGGCGCCGATCCAGCGCAGCGCGGCGCGCGCCGGCTCGGCTGCGGGTTCGGACTTGGCCGCGTGCGCGGCCGTACGCCCTGTCGCGGCGGCGCGCCGTGCCGCAAACTCGGGCGTAGCGCGCATGGCTGTGTGTCCGCCCGCCCGCTCGCGCGCCGCGCCGGGCAAGCGCGCGCTTGCAGACGCGTCGCTACGCGCGCCCGAGCGCAGGTTGTGCGCGCGGCGCCACGCCTTGTGACGCGTTGCCATCGCCGCCAGTACTGTCCCGATCAAGCTTGCCATCCGTTCCCCGCCGTCGTGAATGAAGCGCCGCCCGCATATGCACGCGCGGCCTGCACAGCCTTAGCTGGGGGGGCCGCAAAGCCTGTCGTAAAGCTATCGTTTCATCGGCTTTTTTTGCAGGCCGCGCCGCCAAATCTGCGGCCCGTCGCAATCCGATGGTGGTGCATGGAGGACTTCGCTACAGTGATCACATCGAAACCCGGATTGAAAGGAAAACCATCATGAGCCTCATCAAAAACATGGAAGCGGTATTCGTCGTTACGCTCGGCCTGGCCTGCTCGGCCGCCTACATGCTCGACACACTGCCCGCCGCCCAGGCCCAATCGGCGGCCGTCAACGCGAGCGTGGGCACGCCGACCCAAATGGCCGTGGTGACCGTCAGCGCCAAGCGCATGAGCGTCGCCGAAAAACAGCAATCGCTGCAGGAAGAACGCAAACTCGCGGGCGCGCGCAACGCCGCCGGGAGCCGCATTTGATCGCCGAATCCCGCCTGCACGCTCAAGCTCGCCGATAAGAGCCCGGCGCGTGTCAGGCGGTCCTGCCGCCTCGTCCTTCCCCCGCGCGGATACTCCCGCGATCTGTTCGGTAGCGAACATCCTTTCCCCGAATCTGTTTCATTTGTAAGCACTTGAATCAGTGCTCCGGTTTCGCCGCGCGCGTTGCTATATTGAATCGCAGGCTTTTGAAATGGAGATCAAAAAATGAAACGTACACTGACCCTTGCAGCGATGATCGGCCTCGGCGCAGCCTTCGCGCCGCTGTCGTCGATGGCCCAAACCAGCCTGAGTGTGGTTATCGGTGCGGCGCCGCCCGCGCCGCGTTTTGAAAGCGTCCCGGCGCCGCGCCACGGCTATGTCTGGGCGCCCGGTTACTGGAATTGGGACGGCAGCCACCATGTCTGGATGGCGGGCCGCTGGGAACCCGAACGCGTCGGCTACCGTTACCAGCCGAGCGAATGGGTGCGCGACGACCGCGGCTATCGCCTGCATCAGGGCGGCTG
>DASRXO010000362.1:0-4253 GCA_035654095.1 Telluria sp. | reverse complement strand
GATCGCTTCCATCTCGTCGCCGGCCTTCACCGAGTGCGTGAACCCCATGCTGTTCTTCGCCAGCGACTCGGCGCCCGCGTTGGTGGTCATGACGATCACGACATTGCGGAAATCCGCCTTCCTGCCGTTGTTGTCGGTGAGCGTGCCGTGGTCCATCACCTGCAGCAGGATGTTGAAGATGTCCGGATGCGCCTTCTCGATCTCGTCGAGCAGCAGCACCGCGTGCGGCTTCTTGGTGATCGCCTCGGTCAGCAGCCCGCCCTGGTCGAAACCGACGTAGCCCGGCGGCGCGCCGATCAGCCGGCTTACCGCATGGCGCTCCATGTATTCCGACATGTCGAAACGGATCAGCTCGATGCCAAGGATGAACGCCAACTGCTTGGCCACCTCGGTCTTGCCGACGCCGGTCGGACCGGAGAACAGGAAGGAGCCGATCGGCTTGTCGGTCTTGCCCAGGCCGGCGCGCGCCATCTTGATCGCCGACGACAGCGCATCGATCGCCGGCTCCTGGCCGAACACCACGTTGCGCAGGTCGCGGTCGATGGTCTGCAGCTTGCTGCGGTCGTCCTGGTTGACCGTTTGCGGCGGGATGCGCGCGATCTTGGCGATGATGTCCTCGATCTCGGCCTTGCCGATGGTTTTTTTCTGCTTCGACTTGGGCAGGATGCGTTGCGCCGCACCGGCTTCGTCGATCACGTCGATCGCCTTGTCGGGCAGGTGGCGGTCGTTGATGAAGCGGGCCGCGAGTTCGGCCGCGGTCGACAGCGCCGACGACGAGTACTTCACGCCGTGGTGCTCTTCGAAGCGCGACTTCAGGCCGCGCAGGATCTGCACGGTCTGCTCGACGGTCGGCTCGTTGACGTCGACCTTCTGGAACCGGCGGCTCAGCGCGTGGTCCTTCTCGAACACGCCGCGGAACTCGGTGTAGGTGGTCGCGCCGATGCACTTGAGCTGGCCGTTGGCGAGCGCAGGTTTGAGCAGGTTGGACGCGTCCAGCGTACCGCCCGAGGCCGAACCGGCGCCGATGATGGTGTGGATCTCGTCGATGAACAGGATGCCGTGCGGCATTTCCTTCAGCTGCTTGAGCACGGCCTTGAGGCGCTGCTCGAAGTCGCCGCGGTACTTGGTGCCGGCCAGCAGCGCGCCCATGTCGAGCGAATACACGATGGCGTTCTGCAGGATCTCGGGCACGTCTTCCTGCGTGATGCGCCAGGCCAGGCCCTCGGCGATCGCGGTCTTGCCGACGCCGGCCTCGCCGACGAGGAGCGGGTTGTTCTTGCGGCGGCGGCACAGGATCTGGATCACGCGATCCACTTCTTCCTCGCGTCCGATCAGCGGATCGATCTTGCCGTCAGCGGCTGCCTTGTTGAGGTTCTGGGTGAACTGGTCGAGCGGCGATTCCTTGTCCTGGCCTTCGACCTGGGCTTCTTCCACGCCTTCCGAGGTCTTCTGGGTGTCGGCCTGCTGGTCCTTGCGCACGCCATGCGAAATGAAGTTGACCACGTCGAGACGGGTCACGCCTTGCTGGTGCAGGTAGTACACCGCATGCGAATCCTTCTCGCCGAAAATGGCCACCAGCACGTTCGCGCCGGTGACTTCCTTCTTGCCGTTCGAGGCCGATTGCACGTGCATGATCGCACGCTGAATCACGCGCTGGAAACCGAGCGTCGGCTGGGTATCGACCTCGCCCGTGCCGGGCACGGTCGGGGTGTTGTCGCCGATAAAATTGGTGAGAGTCTTCCGCAGGTCTTCAATGTTGACAGCGCAGGCACGCAAGACTTCCGCGGCCGATGGGTTGTCGAGAAGCGCCAGCAGCAAATGCTCAACGGTGATGAATTCATGCCGTGCTTGCCGAGCTTCGACAAAGGCCATGTGTAAAGAGACTTCCAGTTCCTGCGCAATCATACTTCCTCCATCACGCACTGCAGGGGATGACCTGCCTTGCGCGCATGCGTTAAAACAAACTCCACTTTGGTACACGCTATATCTTTGGAAAACACCCCGCACACTCCTTTGCCGTGGCGGTGAACGGACAGCATGATCTGAGTCGCCGTTTCGCGATCCTTGTTGAAGTACTCCTGGATGATGGCGACTACGAACTCCATCGGGGTGTAGTCGTCGTTCAGCAGGGCCACCTGATACAGCGGCGGCGGTTTGACGGTCTGCCGCTCCAGCAGTTGCTCGGTATCTTGCTTGGTTGCCATACGCCTATTCTAATGCTTTCAATGTTAGTGCAATGCGTAAACATCAGGGCATTTACATTTGTTTTCCATCTTACGCGTTTTCCGATGAAAGCGCAGATGGCGACCCGATTCGGTAAATCAAGAGTTGCTTTTTCGCAGAGTGTGGAAAAATTAGCAATTCCCGTTCAAAACCGCTTGACTTCGAAAATTATTCCGCCAACAATGCGGTTATTGACTTGTACTTATGTACTTGTTGATAAGATGTGAGCAGCTGAGGAGGGGGCAAGAAGCTTCTTGCTTTTATGGCTCGTGTGATTGGTTTTTATTTGAAAGTTCTTTTTATGGCAACAGGTACAGTTAAGTGGTTCAATGATTCCAAAGGCTTTGGCTTCATCACTCCAGATGACGGCGGCGAGGATCTGTTCGCACACTTCTCCGCAATCAACATGAACGGTTTCAAGACCCTCAAAGAAGGTCAAAAAGTTCAATTCGAAGTCACGCAAGGCCCTAAAGGCAAGCAAGCTTCCAACATCCAGGCTGCTTAAGCAACTCCAGATGTAAAAACCCCGCTCCTCGGAGCGGGGTTTTTTTCGTCCCGGCGGTCGTCAGGCCAGGTAACCGCCGTCGGCGGTGAGTGCGGCGCCGGTGATGAAGCCGGCTTCGGCGCTGGCCAGGTAGGCCACCAGGCTGGCGATTTCGCTGTCCTTGCCTATCCGGCCCAGCGCCATGAGCGAACTCAGCATGGCGTGCATCTCTGCGCCGGCGTTCATGTCGGTTTCGGTCGGGCCGGGCTGGACCGCGTTGACCGTGATGCCGCGCGGCCCGAGGTCGCGCGCCAGGCCGCGCGTCAGTGCGGCCACCGCGCCCTTGGTCATCGAATACACCGACGCGCCCGGGAAGCCGGCACGGTCGGCCGTCACGCTGCCGGTGGTGATCACGCGGCCACCCTGCCCCATGTGCGGCAGCACGGCTTGCACCGCAGCGAATACGGCGCGCACGTTGACCGCGACCATGCGGTCGAAGTCGGCGAGCGGATAGTCATCGACCACGCCGCGCAGCAGGATGCCGGCATTGTTGACCAGGATGTCGATGCGGCCGAAGCGCTGCGCCGCCTGCGCCACCGCTGCCTGCAGCGCCTCGACATCCGCGCTGTCGGCCTTGATCGGCAAGGCCGTGCCACCGGCCTCGGCGATCTCGCGCACCAGGGCTTGCGCGCGCTCGTCCGCCGCGGCATAGGTAAAGGCCACGGTGGCGCCGTCGCGCGCCAGGCGGCGTACGATGGCGGCACCGATACCGCGCGAACCGCCGGTGACGAGGGCGATTTTTCCATTCAGTTGATTCGACATTGCATTACCTTTCATTTTGGATCAAACAGTCAAAAATACAGCAAAAAAAAGCGCGAGACTCAGGCCAGGCTGCGCAAGGCCATGCGCGCGATGCCGCGCAAGATAGCCGCCGACGCCCCGCCGCGCGCGGCGACCTTGATCCCCACCAGCGTGGACTCGATGAAGTTGGCCGCTTCGCGCAGATGGATGTCGGCGGCCACCGAGCCGTCCGCCCTGCCCTCGGCGATACGGCGTTCGAGCGCGCCATGCAAGGCTTGCCGCGCGCGTTCGGCCACCCTGGCCAGCTCGGGATTGCCGCTGCCGAATTCGCAGATCGCGCTCACGCCGAGGCAGCTGGGCGAGGGATCGGCGATCGCCTGGTCGACAATGTGGCCCAGGTGCGCCTTGATGCCGTCCAGCGCCGTGCGTCCGGCGTTCAGGGTACGCACTTGCGCGCCGATGCTGTCGGCCGTGTAGCGCGCGACGGCTTCCAGGTACAAGGTCCATTTGTCGCCGAAGGTGGCGTACAGGCTCTGGCGTCCGATGCCCATCGCCTCGACCAGCGCGGCCGTCGACGTCCCTTCATACCCGTGCTGGGAGAAGATGCCGATTGCCCGCAGCAAAGCGGTGTCGCGATCGAATTCCTTGGGTCTGGCCATGACCTCAAGGATAGGCGTTATGGAACGAACAGTCAAGAACAACCAACAAAAAAGCCCTCGAAGTCCGCCAGGGACGCCGAGGGCTC
>DASRXO010000361.1:0-2256 GCA_035654095.1 Telluria sp. | reverse complement strand
ATCCGGTCGAGTTTTATGTCGACAAGGCCGATAACTTCCTGCTCTACGCCGGCGCCCTGTGGCTGGGCGCGGTCATGGCGTTCTGGCTGGCGCGGCGCCGCCTGCGCCGAGCGCCGAGGGGCCAGTCGGACATCGCCGATCGCCTGGTGTTCTTGCTGTGCAGCGCCGGCTTCTATGTCTTCCTGGTCCGCTACGGCGAGGAACGCGCTTGGTATCCGATCGCCGACGTCATGAACTTGACTGCCAACCCGCCATTCCAGCATCGCATGATGTTCGTGGCGCCGGCCGAGTTGCTGCGCGCCGTGATTCCCTCGATGAGCTACCTCGACAGCTTCCTGTATTCGCAGTTGCTGGCCGCGATGCTGGCGCTGTGGGCGCTCAAGCGGCTGGCCGGTGAATTCATCCGCAAGGACCTGGCCTTCCTGGCCCAGCCGCTGCTGCTGGCGATCTGGGCGCCGACCTTGCGCTACTACACGTTCTACGACATCGGCATCGTGTTCGTGTTTTCCTTTTGCCTGTATCACATCTACCGCAAGGAATTCCTGCCGTATCTGCTGATGCTGGCCTTGGGTACCACCAACCACGAGACCACGCTGTTCCTGATCGCCACCAGCGCCTGCGTGTGGTGGGGGCAGATGCCGCCGGGCCGGCTGGCGCGTTTGCTGCTGCTCCAACTGGCGGTCTACGGCGCGGTGCGCGCGCTGCTGTTCTATTTGTTGCCGGCCCATGCGGCGTGGGAGGGCGGCAAGCTGCCCTACAATATTTTCCTGCTGACCCAGCGGCCGCAGGAGTTGCTGCTCAACCTGGGGCCCTTGCTGCTCTGGTATGGCGTCGCGGCGCTGGGCTGGCGCAGCGCGCCGCCGGCCTTGCGCCGCAGCCTGGTCGTGCTGCCTTGCCTGCTGGTGATGACCGTCTTCGTCGGCCAGTTGCACGAGGCGCGACAATTCGATGGCTTCCTGCCGATCGCGGTGTGCCTGATCGTCTGCCGCATTGCCGCGATTACCGCGTCCTGCCCCGAATCGCAGCGCCTGACGCCGCGCCTGGCCACCTTGCACCCGGACGACGCACGGGCCTTCAGCGACGCGCTGGGCGAGGATAAGGTGCGCGCATGAAGCAGGAACCGCTGCAGCTGCGGCAGGCCGCGTTGCAGGCGCGCGGCCAGCGCGCCATCCATTTGCTGCGCGCGCTGCGGCCGCGCCAGTGGCTCAAGAACTTGCTGGTGTTCGTGCCGATGCTGGCCGGCCATGCGCTGACCCCGGCCGCCGCCCTGCAATCGCTGCTGGCCTTCGTCGCGTTTTCGCTGTGCGCCTCGAGCGCCTACCTGCTCAACGACGTGCTCGACGCGCACGACGACCGCCAGCACCCGGTCAAGCGCCATCGTCCGATCGCGGCCGGGCTGCTGCCGCCGCGGTTCGCGCTGAGCGCCAGCGTGCTGCTGGCCGTCGCCGCGCTATTGCTGTGCCTGGCCTTCGGCGCGCAACTGTTGCTGGTGACGGGGATTTATTTCGCCAGCACGCTGGCCTACTCCTGCTACCTCAAGCGCCTGCTGATGGTCGACATCGTGGTGCTCGCGATCCTGTACACCCTGCGCATCCTCGGCGGCAGCGCGGCGACCGGGATTGCGGCCTCGTTCTGGCTGCTGGCGTTTTCCTTCTTTATCTTCCTGAGCCTGGCCCTGCTCAAGCGCCACAGCGAGCTGTCGCGCCTGCAACGCGACGGCCGCGACAAGTCCGGCCGGCGCGGCTACACCACCGCCGACCTCACGCCGATCGGCGTAATGGGCATCAACAGTGCGCTGCTGTCGGTGCTGGTGTTCATGTTGTACTTTAATTCGCAGAACGTGGTGGCGCTGTACCGCAGCCCGACCTTCTTGCTCGGCATCGTGCCGCTGGTGGTGCTCTGGCTGGGGCGCTTGTGGCTGCTGTCCTTCCGCGGCCAGGTCGACGAAGACCCGATCTTTTACGTGAGCCGCGACCCGGTCAGCCTGGCCGTGATCGCCGCCTGCGCCGCGCTGGCGGTGGCCGCGAGCTATTGAGCCAGGCCCGGCGCGGCTTCGGCGGCCGGGAAGAACAGCACGAAGCGGGTGCGGCCGTCGGCGCTGGCGGCGCGCGCCTGGCCGCAGTGCAGGGCCATGATGGTGCGCACGATCGACAGCCCGAGCCCGCTGGCGGCGGACGAGCCGCCGCGCGAGGCGTCGGCGCGGTAGAAGCGGTCGAACAGCCGCGCCAGGTGATGGGCGGCGATGGTCGGCCCCTG
>DASRXO010000360.1:0-4388 GCA_035654095.1 Telluria sp. | reverse complement strand
CTTCCTCGACCAGCTCCTTCATCGCCACGTTCGACAGCGTATCGCGGCTGGTGTCGAGCGCGCGCAGGATGGGCACGCCGGAACCGGTGGTGATCGCCAGCGTGCTGGCGAAGCGCGCGGTGTTCAGGCTGCGCTCGAACTTGCCGTAGATCGGCGCGGTCAGCAACCAGCCGTGCCAGCGCCGTTTGAGCGCGGGCTGGCGCAGCGCGCGGCGCCAGCCGTAGCCGGCCACGATCAGCGCGATCAGCACGTAGATGCCGTAGCTGCGCACGAAGTTCGACACGCCCAGCATCATGATGGTCAGCACCGGCAGCTTCTGCTTGGTGTTGGCGAACACCGACACGATCTGCGGCACCACGTAGGTCAGCAGGAAGATCACGATCGCGAACGCCACCACCGTGACGATCGCCGGATAGGTGAACGCGAGGCGCACCTTCTGCACCAGCGCGTTGCGCCGTTCGATGTAGTCGGCCAGGCGGGTCAGCACGCGCGCCAGCTGGCCGATCTGCTCGCCCGAGGCGACCAGTGCGCGGTAGATCTCGGCGAAGTCGCGCGGGTGGCGCGACAGCGCGTCGGAGAACGAGGCGCCGCCCATCACTTCGGAGCGGATCGAGGCCACCAGGTCGCGCACGTAAGGCCGCTCGGCCTGTTCCAGCAGCGCGGTGAAGGCCTGCTCGAGCGGCAGGCCGGCCTCCAGCAAACTGGCCAGCTGGCGCGTGAACAGCGCCAGCTCGACCTGCGACAGGCGCTCGCCGAAGCCGCGTCCTGCGGCCGCGCCGCTGGCGTCGACCTGGGCCGCGATGGCTTCCACGCTCAGCGGCGTCAAGCCCTGGGTGCGCAGGTCGGCGCGCGCCGAGCGCGCGCTGTCGGCGTTGACCACGCCCTTGCGGGTGGCGCCGCCCTGGTCGACCGCTTCGTATCGGAATGCCGGCATGGTCCTAGTCCTTGGTCACGCGCAGCAGCTCGGCCTGCGTGGTGGTGCCGTCGCGCAGCCAGCGTTCGCCGTCTTCGCGCATGGTCTTCATGCCGGTGGCCTGGGCCGCGCGGCGGATCTCGGCTTCCGACGCGCGGTTGTGGATCTGGGCGCGGATTTCCTCGGTGGTCTCGAGCAGCTCGTAGACCCCGACCCGGCCCTGGTAGCCGGTGTGGCCGCACTTGTCGCAGCCGACCGCGTACCAGTACTGGCCGTCGCTGCGCTTGCAGTGCGGGCACAGCTTGCGCACCAGGCGCTGCGCCATCACGCCCAGCAGCGAGGACGACAGCAGGAACGGTTCGATCCCCATGTCCAGCAAACGGGTGACGGCGGCCGCGGCGTCGTTGGTGTGCAGGGTCGCCAGCACCAGGTGGCCGGTGAGCGAGGCCTGCACCGCGATCTGCGCGGTCTCGAGGTCGCGGATCTCGCCGATCATGATCACGTCCGGGTCCTGGCGCAGGATCGCGCGCAGCGCCTTGGCGAAGCTCATGTCGATGCGCGCGTTGACCTGGGTCTGGCCGACGCCGGCCAGGTCGTACTCGATCGGGTCTTCGACGGTCAGGATGTTGGTGGTGGTCGCGTTCAGCCGCGTCAGCGCCGCGTACAGCGTGGTGGTCTTGCCCGAGCCGGTCGGCCCGGTGACCAGCACGATGCCGTGCGGCTGGTTGATCAGGGCGTCGAACTGCGGCAGCAGGCCGCCGCTCATGCCGAGGTGGCCGAGGTCGAGCCGGCCGGCTTCCTTGTCGAGCAAACGCAGCACCGCGCGCTCGCCGTGGCCGGTCGGCAGGGTCGAGACCCGCACGTCGACCGGCTTGCCGCCCACCCGCAGCGTAATGCGGCCGTCCTGCGGCAGGCGCTTCTCGGCGATGTCGAGCTGCGCCATGATCTTGATGCGCGAGATCAGCGAGGCGTGGATCGCCTTGCGCGGGCGGATCACGTCGCGCAGCGAGCCGTCGATCCGGAAGCGCACCACCGAGGTCTGTTCGAACGGCTCGATGTGGATGTCGGACGCGCCTTCGCGCAGCGCCTGCGTGAGCAGCGCGTTGATCATGCGGATCACCGGTGCGTCGTCCGACGATTCCAGCAGGTCTTCGATGGCCGGCACGTCCTGCAGCAGCTTGGTCAGGTCGAGGTCGGCCTCGAATTCGTCGGCCACCTGGGAGGCGTCGCCGCCCGCGCCGGCGTAGGCGCTGGCGATCGCGGCCTCGAGGTCGGCGCGCTCCATCGACCGCAGCGCGATGCGGCCGAAGCGGCGCGACACTTCCGCGATCGCGGCCGGCGCGCTGGCGCCCGAGATCCACACTTCGACCGTGTGCTCGGCGTCGTCGCTGGCGCGCGCCAACAGCCCGAAGTCGCGGGCGAAGGCGTAGGGCAGGAGGTTGTTCATGGCGTCCTTACTTCTGCACCGGCCGGTAGCCGTTCACCGGCGGCAGGTTCTGCTGCTCCTGTGGAGTCGGCTGGTTCGGTTGATTCTGCGCCGGCGGCTGCTGGGGTGCGGGCGCCGGTTTCGGCGGCACGGTGGCCATCGCGCCGCCGGCCGGCGGCTGGCCGTTGCTCAGCGGCGGCAGCACCGGTGCGCCGAGGTCGCGCACCAGCGAGCTGCCGGTGTCGGGCTGGGAATTCAAGCCGGACGAACGCATGTAATCGTAGCGGTCGGACGCCAGGCTATTGCTCTGCTCCTTGTTGCGCACCACGATCGGACGCAGGAAGACCATCAAGTTGGTCTTGGTGCGGGTGCGGGTCCGGTATTTGAACAGGTTGCCGATCAGCGGGATGTCGGCCAGGCCGTGCACCTTTTCGGAACTATCGCCCTCGGTGTCTTCGATCAGGCCGCCCAGCACGATGATCTGGCCGTCGTCGGCGACCACATTGTTCTCGATGACGCGGATGTTGGTGGTCACCCCGGCCGGGTTGGCGAGGCTGGTCTTGTCCACGCTCGAGGTCTCGTGGTAGATCGCCATCTTGATGGTGCCGCCCTCCGAAATCTGCGGCCGCACCTTGAGCGTCAGGCCGACGTCGCGCCGGTCGATGGTCTGGAACGGATTGGTGGCCGTGCCGCTGGCCGGGGTGGTGAACTGGCCGCTGATGATCGGCACGTTCTGGCCGACCTTGATGGTCGACAGCTCGTTGTCGAGCGTGAGCATGTTCGGGGCCGACAGGATGTTGGCGTTGCCGTCCGTTTCGAGCATGTGCGCGACTGCGCCCAGGCCGAGCTGGCCGTTGACTTGCTTGAACAGGCCGATCGTCAGGCCGGGGCCGGGCGCGGCGCCGCCCGCGGCCAGCGTGGCGATGCTGTTGGGGGTACCGGCGGCGAACGACTGCGCGCCGCCCACCCGGTAGCTGCTGGTCGAGCTGCCCGAGGCGCCCAGCCACTGGACGCCGAATTCGGACGCCTTGTCCGAGTTCACTTCGACGATCAGCGACTCGATATAGACCTGCGCGCGGCGCACGTCGAGCTGGTCGATCACCGCGCGCAGGTTGCGGTAGACCCCCTCGTTGGCGGTGATGATCAGGGTGTTGGTCGAAGCGTCGGCCTGGATGAAGCCGGCGCCGGTGGCGCCGGCGCCGCCGCCCGGCTGGTTCTGCTGCCGGTCCATGGTCGAGACGCCCGGGCCGCCCTGCTGGCCCTGGGTGCCGCTGCCGCTGCCGGTGCCGCCCTGGGTCGAGCTCTGCACCGAGCCGCCCTGGGTGCCCTGCTGCGGCGTTTGCAGCGCCGAGGCATCGGACGACACCACCGCGCGCAAGGTCTGCGCGAGCTTGGTGGCGTCGGCGTTCTTCAGGTAGACCACGTGCACATTGCCCGCCTCCGCGGTCGGCTGGTCGAGCTTCGCGATCAGCGACTTGGCCAGGCCGGCGCGCGCCGGCGACGGCGCGCGCACCACCACCGAGTTGGTGCGCGGGTCGGCCATTATCGTGACGCGGCCCGAGTCGCCGCCCGGCGCCGGCTCCATCAGGCGCGTGACCATGGTCGCGATGTCGCTGGCGATCGCGTAGCGGATCGGCACCACGTCGAGGTCGGCCGCGACCGGCGCGTCGAGCGCGGCGATGATCTTGGCCAGGCGCGTGAGGTTGTCGGCGTAATCGGTGATCACCAGGCTGTTGTTGCCGGGGTTGGCCATGATCGAATTGTTGGGCGAGATCAGCGGGCGCAGCACGGCGGTCAGGTTGGCCGCCGACTCGTAGGCCAGGTGGAAGATCTGGGTCGCGACCTGGTCGCCCTTGACCGCCGCGCCGCCGGTCCCGACCCGGGTCGGCGAGGACTGCAGCTTGGCTTCGGCTTCCGGCACCACCTTGGCGTAGCCGTCGCCGGTGACCACCGCGAAGCCCTGCAGGCGCAGCGCCGAAGTGAGCAGCGCGAACGCCTGCGACTTGGTCAGCGTGTGCTCCGACACCAAGGTCAGGGTGCCCTTCACGT
>DASRXO010000359.1:0-4859 GCA_035654095.1 Telluria sp. | reverse complement strand
GGTCCGAACTCAGGGCCACCACCTGGTCGGTGGACAAGGCGTTGGCCACGCTGACCGTGGTCAGGGCGACGATCTGGTTGGTGCTCAGGCCGCCGATCTGGTCGGTGGTCAAGGCGGCGACCTGGACCGAACGCAGGCCGGCGATGGCGGCGGTCTTGATGGCGGCCATGTCGCGCGTTTCGATCGCGGCGATCGAATTGGCCGACAGCGCGCCGATCTGGGCCGAGCTGAGGGCGCCGATCTGGTTCGACGACAGCGCGACCGTCTGGTCGGTGGTCAGGCCGTTGGCCAGCGCATTGGTCGACAGCGCGACGATCTGGTCGGTGGACAGCGCGCCGATCTGGTCGGTGGTCAGGGCCGCCATTTGCGCGGGGCGCAGGGCGGCGATGGCGGCGGTCTTGATGACGCCGATGTCGCGCGTTTCGAGCGCGGCGGTGGCGTCGGTCGACAGCGCCGACACCTGGGCCGAGCTCAGTACGCTGATCTGGGTCGAGCTCAGCGCGACCGCCTGGTCGGTGGTCAGGCCATTGGCCAGCGCATTGGTCGACAGCGCGACGACCTGGTTGGTGGTCAGGTTGGCGACCTGGTCGGTGGTCATCGCGGCCAGCTGGGCGGTCGCGAGGGCGGCGATGGCGGCGGTCTTGATGTTGATGAGGTCACGCGTTTCGAGCGCGGCGACGGCATTGGCCGACAGCGCGGCGACCTGGGCGGTGGAGAGCGCGCCGGCCTGGTCGGAGCTCAGCGCCACCGCCTGGTCGGTCGACAGGGCCTTGACCTGGTTGGCGGTGAGGCCGGCCAGGGCGACGGTCCGGATGGCGGCGAAGTCGGCGGTCTCGAGCGCGACGATCTGGTCGGTGCTCAGCGCGCCGACCTGGGCCGAGCTGAAGGCGCCGAGGTCATTCGTGGTCAACGCCACCACCTGGTCGGTCGACAGCGCGGCGACCGACGCGATGGTCAGGGCGACGATCTGGTTGGTCGTCAGTGCGGCGATCTGGTCGCTGCCGAGGGCCGCCAGTTGGACGGTGCGCAGGCCGGCGATGGCCGCGGTTTTCAGGCCGGCGATGTCGCGCGTTTCGATCGCCGCGATATCGTTGGCCGACAGGGCATTGACCTGGGCGGTGCTGAGGGCGCCGAGCTGGTCCGACTTGAGCGCGACGATCTGGTCGGTCGACAGGCCGTTGGCCACGTTGGCGGTGCTCAGGGCCGCGATCTGGTTGGTGGAGAGGCCGCCGATCTGGTCGGTCGTGAAGGCGGCCACCTGGGCGGTCGCCAGCCCGGCGATGGCGGCGGTCTTGATGTTGATGAGGTCGCGCGTTTCGAGCGCGGCGATATTGTCGGTGCTCAGGGCGCCGACCTGGGCGCTCGACAGCGCGCCGGCCTGGTCGGACGTCAACGCGACGGTCTGGTCGGTGGTCAGGGCCTTGACCTGGCCGACGGTCAGGCCGCCGATGGCGACGGTACGGATCGCGGCGAAGTCGCCGATTTCGAGCGCGGCCACGGCATTGGTGCTGAGCGCGGCCAGTTGGGCCGAGCTGATCGCGGCGAGCTGGTTGGCGGTCAGCGCGACGGCCTGGTCGGTCGACAGGGCGGCGATGCTGGCGGTGGTCAGCGCGACGAACTGGTTGGTCGACAGCACGTTGATCTGGTCGGTGGTCAGCGCCAGCACTTGCGCGCTGCGCAGGGCGGCCACTTGCGCGGTGCGCAGGCCGCCGATGTCGGCGGTCTCGATCGCCGCGACGTCGTTGGCCGAGAGGGCGCTGATCTGGGCCGTGGTCATGGCGCCGATCTGGTCCGATTTCAGGGCCACGACCTGGTCGGTGGTCAGGCCGTTGGCGACCGCATTGGTGCTCAGGGCAACGATCTGGTTGGTGCTCAGGCCGCCGATCTGGTCGGTCGTCAGCGCGGCCACTTGCGCGGTCGCGAGGGCGGCGATGCCGGCGGTCTTGATATTGATGAGGTCACGCGTTTCGAGCGCGGCGACGGCGTCGGTCGACAGCGCGCCGACCTGGGCGGTGCTCAGCGAACCGGCCTGGTCCGACGTCAGCGCGACGGCCTGGTCGGTGGTCAGGGCGGCGACCTGGCCGGCTTTCAGGCCGGCCAGCGCGGCGGTCTTGAGCGCGGCGACATCGCGCGTCTCGAGCGCGGCGACATTATCGGTGGACAGCGCGCCGACCTGGTTCGACGTCAAGACGCCGATCTGGTTGGTGGTCAGGGCCACCACCAGGTCGGTGGTCAGGCCGAGGTTGATGTTGGTAGTGGTGAAAGCTGGGATCTGGACGGTGGTCAATGCCTGCAGCTGATCGGTGCTTAACGCTGCAACATCCGCTGTGCCAAATCCAACGATTTGCTGCGTGGTCAGATTGGCAATCTGGTCGGTCGACATGCCGGTCACGATACTCATTTTTCTTTCTCCCTAAAAACTACCCAGCTCGGAAATTCTGACGCGGTGTGCGGCTGGCCGGCCTTGCCCGGTCCCTCCGCATCCACGCTCTCAATGGCGGTATTGCCTGAATTCGGTCTTCGGAAAACAACGATGGCGACGCAGACGGCTCGGCCATTGGAGGGAATCCTTACGTTCTTAACGACAACAATCTAGGGAACTTTAGCCATGTCCCCCACGTTTTCTTTCCAGGTTTTAACGAATTCACTGCAGCTTTTACAACTTGCTGCCTTCTTGGCACCGAACGGCGTTCAGAAATAGACAAACATGTCATTTAACAATTGGCGTTTTCGCGTGGAAATGTTTTTGTAGTCCATGTCCTACAGGTAAACGGCGGCTGAAGTGTGTCCTGAAGGCAATTTCAGAAAATATTTGTGCCCATTGGCAAGCCGACAACGCGGGCAGAACTAAGGCTGCGGCGCGCGCTCAAATAGATACCGAACAGGAGGCGCCATGCAACAAGAACCGGTTGTGCTCGGCATAAATCGCACGCAAGACGCCAGCATCTGCCTGATGCGCGGCGCGCAGCTGGTGTGGGCGATCCAGAAGGAGCGCCTGAGCCGGCTCAAACACCACTGGGGCAAGCTGGGCGACTTGCGCGAGTTGTACCGCGCGCGCCTGCCGGGGCTGGACCAGCCGATCGACGTGCTGGTCGAGTGCTATTCCTCCGATCCCGAGGTCGAGAAGCTGGCCACCTACGAAGAAGAAGTGGCCGCCACCCTCACGCTCGCGCCCGGCTGCCGGCGCGCCCGCATCTCGCACCACCTGGCGCATGCATATAGCGCGTTCCCGCCGTCGCCGTTCCGTTCGGCGGCGGTGATGATCGTCGATGGCCAGGGCAGCCCGGCCTCGGCCTTCACCGAAGACTGGCCCGGCGCGGCCGAGGCGCCCGCCGACTGGCGCGAAGTGTCGTCCTTCTACCATGCCGACCGCGAGCGCGTGGCCTGCATCGGCAAGCAGCTGTGGAACGGCGACGAGCAGCGCCTGGCCGGCCTCGGCATGTTTTACTTCCAGCTGACCCAGGCCCTGTTTCCCGGCGAGGGCAACGAGGGCAAGGTGATGGGCCTGGCGCCGCACGGCGACCCGCAGGTGCTGGGCCTGCCCCCGCTCGAGGTCGACGGTCCCCGCGTGACGATCCCGGCACGCTGGCGCGAGATCCTGCGCGACCGCGCGCGTTTCGCCTACCAGGCCGGCGACAGCAGCCGCTTTGCCGCCAGCGCGGCGCTGGCCGCGGCCGGCCAGCGCGCGTTCGAAGAGGCGCTGCTCGAGCTCGCCCACTGGCTGCACGCGCAGACCGGGGCCGAGAATCTGTGCTTCGCCGGCGGCACCGGCCTGAACTGCCCGGCCAACGCGCGGCTGCTGCGCGCGACCCCGTTCCGCCGCGTCTTCATTCCGCCCGCGCCGGGCGACGCCGGCACCGCCATCGGCTGCGCCGCCTACGGCCTGAGCGAGCTGGCCGGCCTGTCCTGCGGCTGGCGCTGGGAACACGACTACCTCGGCCCCGAGCCGTCGCCGGCCGCGATCGCGGCGGCCTGCGCCAGCGATCCCACCCTCATCGTCGAGCGCATCGTCGACCCGGCCGCGCTGTGCGCGCGCATGGTCGCCCTGCTCGAGGCCGGCGAGGTGATCGGCCTGTTCCAGGGCGGCAGCGAATTCGGCCCGCGCGCGCTGGGCCACCGCAGCATCCTGGGCGACCCGCGGCGCGACGGCCTGCGCGACTGGATCAACGCGCGCGTCAAGCAGCGCGAATGGTTCCGGCCGCTGGCGCCGATGGTGCTGCTCGAGCGCGCCGAAGCATTCTTCGACCTGCGCGCGCCCTCGCCCTTCATGCAATACGCGGCCCCGGTGCGCGCGGCGGCCGCGCCGCTGATCCCCGCGGTCACCCACGTCGATGGCAGCGCGCGCCTGCAAACCGTGGGCCAGCGCGACGACCCGCTGCTGCGCGCCCTGCTGCTCGCCTTCGAGGCGCGCACCGGGGTGCCGGTGCTGCTCAACACCTCGTTCAACCGGCGCGACGAGCCGATCGTCGAAACGCCGGCCGAGGCGCTGGCCGCCTTCCGCGCCACGCCGATGCAGGCGCTGGCGATGCCGCCCTTCCTGCTGCGCAAGCCGCCCGGCGCGGAGGACCGCGCATGATCCACGGCTATCCCGCCAATGCGAGCCTGGCGCCCGGCGAACGGCTGGTGCTGCATGTCTCGACCGACGCGCCGCGCTTTCGGGTGGTGGTGTACCGCTGGGGCGAGGCGCTGCTGCCGGTGCACCGGACCGCCTGGCTGGCCGGCCGCCACGCCGCGCCGCGCGGCGCCGACGACGATTGGGATTGGCCGCCCTACGCGATCCCGCTGCCGCCCGAGCTGCCGTCCGCCGTGTACATCGCGCATCTCGAAGAGCCGGACGCGGCGCCGCCTTCGCTGGCGAT
>DASRXO010000358.1:0-5580 GCA_035654095.1 Telluria sp. | reverse complement strand
TATGAAGAGATGGACCAGCTGAACGCGGCCAAGCCTTACGCCAAGGCGTCCTACCGTATCAACAAGGCCGAAGACATCGGCATCGGCATCGCCCGTGCGATCCGCGCCGCGGTATCGGGCCGTCCAGGCGGCGTCTACCTCGACCTGCCGGCACAACTGCTGAGCCAGTCGCTGGACGCCGAGCATGGCCGCAAGTCGCTGGTCAAGGTGGTCGACCCGGTGCCACGCCAGATTCCCGCACCGGACTCGATCCAGCGCGCGCTCGACCTGCTGAAAGGCGCCAAGCGTCCGCTGGTCCTGCTCGGCAAGGGTGCCGCTTACGCCCAGGCCGACGCCGACATCCGCGCCTTCATCGAGAAGTCCGGCATTCCTTACCTGCCGATGTCGATGGCCACGGGCTTGTTGCCCGACACCCATCCGCAGTCGGCCTCCGCGGCACGCTCCTACGTCCTGGCCGAAGCCGACGTGGTGGTGCTGATCGGCGCCCGCCTGAACTGGCTGCTGGCGCACGGCAAAGGCAAGACCTGGGGCAAGCCGAAGCAGTTCATCCAGATCGACATCTCGCCGACCGAAATCGACAGCAACGTGGCGATCGCCGCCCCGGTGATCGGTGACATCGGCTCCTGCGTCGCGGCCCTGCTGGCCGGCATCGGCGGCATGGCCAAGCCTTCGGCCGAATGGACCGGCTCGATCGCCGAGCGCAAGGACAAGAACCTGAGCAAGATGGCCGCGCTGCTCGAGCAGAATCCGTCGCCGATGAACTTCCACAGCGCCCTGCGCGCGATCCGCGACGTGCTCAAGACCCGTCCCGACATCAACGTGGTCAACGAAGGCGCCAACACCCTCGACTACGCCCGCAGCATCATCGACATGTACGAGCCGCGCAAGCGTTTCGACTCCGGCACCTGGGGCATCATGGGGATCGGCATGGGCTACGCGATCGGCGCGGCGGTCACCAGCGGTTTGCCGGTGGTGGCGATCGAAGGCGACAGCGCCTTCGGCTTCAGCGGCATGGAGCTGGAGACCATCTGCCGTTACGACCTGCCGGTCGTGACCATCATCTTCAACAACAACGGCGTGTACCGCGGCACCGATGTGAACCCGACCGGCGGCAAGGAAGTTGCACCGACCGTGTTCGTGAAAAACGCGCGTTACGATAAGATGATCGAAGCCTTCGGCGGCATCGGCTACAACGTGACGACCCCGGAAGAACTGAGCAAGGCGCTGCTCGAATCGATCGCTTCGGGCAAACCTACGGTCATTAACGCGGTGATCGACGAAGCGGCAGGCACCGAAAGCGGTCGCCTGACCAACCTGAACCCGCAAAGCACCGCGAGCAAGAAGTAAGCTAGACCTGACAATAGGAGACGTACCATGAGCAAACCACTCGAAGGCATCAAGATTATCGACTTCACCCACGTGCAAGCGGGCCCGGCATGCACCCAGCTGCTGGCCTGGTTCGGCGCGGACGTCATCAAGGTCGAGCGCCCAGGTTCCGGCGACGTGACCCGTTCCCAGCTGCGCGACATCCCGGGCGTCGACGCCCTGTATTTCACCATGCTCAACAGCAACAAGCGTTCGCTGACCCTGGACACCAAGACCGCGGCCGGCAAGGAAATCCTGACCAAGCTGATCAAGGAATCGGACGTGCTGGTCGAGAACTTCGGCCCGGGCGCACTGGACCGCATGGGCTTCACCTGGGAGCACATCAAGGAATTGAACCCTGGCATGATCGTCGCCTCGGTCAAGGGCTTTTCCGATGGCCACCACTACGAAGACCTGAAAGTGTATGAGAACGTCGCCCAGTGCGCAGGCGGTGCCGCTTCGACCACCGGTTTCGACGACGGTCCTCCAACCGTCAGCGCCGCCGCCCTGGGCGACAGCAACACCGGCATGCACCTGGCGATCGGCATCCTGACCGCGCTGCGCGCCAAGGACAAGACCGGCAAGGGCCAGAAGGTGGCCGTCTCGATGCAGGACAGCGTGCTGAACCTGTGCCGCGTGAAACTGCGCGACCAGCAGCGTCTGGACCGCATCGGCTACCTGGAAGAGTATCCACAGTACCCGCACGGTAAGTTCACCGACGTGGTGCCACGCGGCGGCAATGCCGGCGGCGGCGGCCAGCCAGGCTGGGTCCTGAAGTGCAAGGGCTGGGAAACCGACAAGAACGCCTACATCTACTTCACCATCCAGGGGCACGCCTGGGCGCCGATCTGCAAGGCGATCGGCAAAGAAGAGTGGACCAACGATCCTGCCTACATGACCGCGGAAGCGCGTCAGGACAAGATCTTCGACATCTTCGCGGTGATCGAAGACTGGCTCAAGGACAAGACCAAGTTCGAAGCGGTCGACATCCTGCGCAAGTTCGACATCCCATGCGCACCGGTGCTGACGATGAAGGAAATCGCCAACGATCCATCGCTGCGCGCCAGCGGCACGATCGCCGAAGTCGATCACAAGGCACGCGGCAAGTACCTGACCGTGGGCAGCCCGATCAAGTTCTCCGACACCACCGTCGAAATCACCGGCTCGCCGCTGCTGGGCGAGCACACCGACGAAGTGCTGGAAAGCCTGGGCTACAATTCGCAGCAGATCGCTGCCCTGCACGAGCAAAAAGTCGTGTAAGTATCGCGATTTCGTTGTAGACGACGGCGCGCAGGACCCTGACGGGGACTGCGCGCCGTTTTGCTTTTCCTAAGGAGACATTATGAACACCGAACTCGACCTGAAACAGCTGGTAGAAGCTGTAGGCGACGGCATCGTCGTATGCGACGCGGCGGGCGCCATCATCCTGTGGAACGCCGCGGCCACCCACATCTTCGGCTTCACGCCAGAAGAGGCGCTCGGCAAGTCGCTCGACCTGATCATCCCAGAGCGCCAGCGTCAGCGCCACTGGGACGGCTACCACAAGACCATGGCCACCGGCCAGACGCGCTACGGCAACGACGTGCTGCGGGTGCCGGCCCTGCACAAGGAAGGCCGGCCGCTGTCGATCGCCTTCACGGTGGCGATGCTGCACAATCCGGACGGCAGCGTCTCGGCGATCATCGCCGTGGTGCGCGACGAGACCGCGCGCTTCGCCGAGGAACGCGCGCTCAAGGTCAAGCTGGCGCAGCTGGAGGCGAAGGCGGCACCGACCTGAGCCGACACGCGCAGCTGGAAATGAAATTCTGAGGTAGGCTAGGGGATCGTTTTTTGGGAGATCCAGCATGAGCAAACCTTACGAAGTCAGCCAGCGCGAACGCAGCGCGGTCGATGCGATGCCCGGCGTCGTCGCGCTCGAATTCGGCACCGGCTGGTGCGGCTACTGCCGCGCCGCCGAACCCTTGATCGCGGAGGCGCTGGCCGCCCAGCCCGCGGTGCGGCACCTGAAGGTCGAGGACGGCCCCGGCCGCGCGCTCGGCCGCTCGTTCCGCGTCAAGCTGTGGCCCACGGTGGTGGTCCTCAAAGACGGCCAGGAACTCGCGCGCGTGGTGCGCCCGGCCGACGCCGGCGAGGTGCGCGACGCGCTGGCCAAAGCCCATTGAGCTAGGGGCGGCTATACGTCGTGCACTTGCGGAGTCGCGGAAGGATATTCCGCAGCCTGCAGACTGGAAGGCATTGGCCTTGCCGCGCCTGGCTGCCGCAAATGTCAAAACCGAAGCTGCGTTCCAAAAGAAGTCGCAGCTCGTTTCAGCGGAATTTAATGGCACAGTGCTGGTGATTACGCCGCATCGAAACGACAGTGCAGTAGGAGCGACGAAAGGGTTCGAGGCAGCGACTGAACATGAGGAGATTGTGAAGGAAATGTCCTCGGAAGCTCTTGACAATGCGGCTCTTCTCGCCCTTGAATTCTGTGCTTAATTGCTCGGTGCCGAGAACGGCCATCAGCAGACGTTTGAAAGTGAAAGGTAGTGATGACACCTGAGCGTGAAAACGAGTACAACGAATTGCTCGCCTATGTCAGCCTCTTTGCCAGTGTCGTTTGGAAAGTCAGTCCTGCGGCCGATATGCATCCGGCCAAGACAATTGAAAAAGTAGTTCAACAGTTCGGTAAATCGAAGGCGCTCATCGGCCTGCGTCAGGCAGCTAATGACACAATCGAAGAGACAAGTCGCTGGAGTACGGAATCGAAAGCGGCCTTGGATGATACATTCAGGGCTGCTGGTCTAGTTACGGTTTCAGAAGTTACGCGACGCTATTCTTCCGCTTACAGGCGTATTATTAAGCGTGGGCTCATTAGAAATGACTCTGAGTATTATGTTGTGAATGCTGTTCTGGTTGACCAGAGCAGTACGGCCTCGGATGACGAGCGAGCCCATCTGCAAAGACTAGTGGATGCTTTCGAATCAAAAACTTGATTCCGGAATCGGCCAAAAGCGGACCATGAAATCAGCGGTTTTTAGCTGATTTGCGAAGTGATGGTGCTGCTCTTGTTATAGATAAACACTGTGCCCGATGACCAAATTGAGACGCTTAGGAGATGACTTGAACATTTTTGAATACGGCTCGAAAGACGGCATCCCCGTCGTCCTATTTTTCGGCACTCCGCAACGAGGGGATGTCGGTGCGGAGCTAGACAAGCATGCTTTAAGACACAACATTCGCCTCATCTGCCCGACCCGGCCTTGGTACGATGATCAGTCTGTTTCGCCATCTTTCGATGCCGTAACAGTACCGGTTCTCGATTATCTAAAAAAGCAAGGCGTGACTTCTGTGCACGCAGTAGGCGGCAGTGGTGGCGGCCCCTTCGCATTGCACTTAGCAATTCAGGGCCCGCCAAAAATCGTCGACTGCACGTTACTCGCGTCCATGGGTCTTCCGGATAGCTTCGTGAAACATGTCACGTCCCCACCAACTCTCGAGTTATTGAAAGTGTTTGAACGCCGCGATTACGCGAGTTGGAGGGAAAAATGCGCAAAATGGGGATTGCTGCCTGACCTTGCACATGGCGCTTGGTGTGACTTCATCACTTTCTTTGATGACTTACCGAAAATGAATCGCGAGATAAAAAAACCCGTTTATGTGTACCAAAGTAAGAATGATCCGAATGCTCCAATGGAGAGTGTCCAAGAGTTGTTGGCTGATGCCCTAAATGTGGAATGGCATATGGACGAATCTGCCGACCACATCTCAATGGCCAATGACGAAACTGGTCAAGTGTTCGACAAGATCTTCGCGTCCGTAAGAATTCGTTCTTACGCGGCTAATCAATTGTTACAGCCGACAACTGTCGGCGGCCCTTGATCTCAGCCGTTGCCTCTCATCCGTCCGCAATGGGGCGAAATACGCTGTGGGGGGCGCTGGCGATTTTTCAGCACGGCAACCTGTTATGCTGAGGCCAATGGCCGGGTTCGGCCAAGAGCAGCCGTCCATCTTGCCGAAGAGAAAACAGAACAGGGAGCCACGTAAAGAGTGTTAGAACAGCTGTCTACTTGCTAACGGACACGCTGTGCGTTGGGGGAAGCCGGAATGTCTCCGGCATTCCTCGTCGCGCGGCGGCTGCGTCAATGTCCCGCGGCGACAAGCGGAGCGGTTCCTTGAAGTCGACGCTGCAGCAGGTCCTTGGCCACCGCAAGCGCGTTGTCCGGCGTCGCTGCG
>DASRXO010000357.1:0-7208 GCA_035654095.1 Telluria sp. | reverse complement strand
TGACCGAGGACAGGGTCGCGTCGAAATGGTGGGCATTGCCGTCCAGCGCAAACGAGGCCATCGCGGTGATGCGGGTGGCGAGCCGGGCCAGGTAGGCCGCGCGGTCGTAGGCCAGGC
Source organism: Telluria sp. (assembly GCA_035654095.1). Classification (GTDB taxonomy): domain Bacteria; phylum Pseudomonadota; class Gammaproteobacteria; order Burkholderiales; family Burkholderiaceae_D; genus Telluria_A. Next base: position 7,091 of record DASRXO010000357.1, on the reverse strand, counting down.
AGGCCAGCGCGGTCATCACGGCGGTGCCGTTCATGATCGCCAGCCCTTCCTTCGGCCGCAAGCGCAGCGGCGCGATGCCGGCCTCGCGCAAGGCGCTGGCCGCCTCCACCTGCGCGCCGTCGCGCCACACCTCGCGCTCGCCGCACAGCACCGCCGCCAGGTAGGACAGCGGGGTCAGGTCGCCGCTGGCGCCGACCGACCCTTCGCTCGGGATCAGCGGCAGCAGGCCGGCGTCGAGCAGGCGCGCGATCTGCTCCAGCAGTTCGACGCTGACGCCGGAGTAACCCTTCGACAGCGAGGCCAGGCGCACCGCCATCACGGCCCGGGTCTGGGCCGGCGTCAGGTACTCGCCCAGGCCGACGCCATGGTAGGTGTAGAGGTGGTGCGGCAGCTCGGCCACCAGCTCGGGCGGCACCGTCACCGTGCACGAATCGCCGTAGCCGGTGGTCACGCCGTAGATGGTGCCGTCCTCGCGCAGCAGGCGGTCGAGGAAGTCGGCGCCGCGCGCGATCGCCGCACGGAACGCCGGATCGGCCGACAGCACCGCGCGCGCGTCGCCGCGCGCGATCGCAACGATGTCTTCGATGCTCAGGCGGCCGCGGTCGAACTGGATCGCGCGCGGCGTGGTTTTCAGGTCAGCGGGGTGCATCGTATCTTTCCGGGTCCGGTAAATGCCAAAAATCGTAAAAGTTGAACCATTCGAGCGGCGCGCGCGCGCAGTGGTATTCGAGCCGCGCGGCGTACGCCGCGGCCAGTTCGGCCAGCGCGTCGGCGCGTCCCTTGCGGGCCAGCTTGACCGTATCGCGCAGCAGCTCGAAATGCACTTCATGGCCGGCGCCGCGGCGCATCGAGAACAGCAGGTAAATCGGGCATTCGAGCACGCTGGCGAGCACGTACGGCCCCACCGGGAAGGCTGCCGGCGCGCCCAAAAAACTGGCCAGCGCCACCCGCGGATTCGGCGCAACCGGTACCCGGTCGCCCGCGATCACCACGAATTCGCCCTGGGCGACGCGCTCGGCCAGCATGATCGCGGTGGCCGGCGTCATCTCGGTCACCTGCAGCAGATTGAGCTGGCTGCGCGGATCGAGCTGCGCCAGCATCCGATTGAAGGCCCTGGCGTGGCGGGTGTGCACCAGCACCGTCAGTCTCAGCTCGCCGCGCCGCTGCGACAGCACGCGGCACAGGTCGAGATTGCCGAAGTGCGAACATAGCAGCAGGCCGCCGCGCCCGGCCGCGATCCGCTCGCGCACCGGCTCGACGCCGAAATAGCGCACCGCGCCGGCATCGAAACGTCCGCTCCACAGCAGCATCTTGTCGAGGATGGTCTCGGCGAATGCGCCGAAGTGGCGCAACACGCCATACCATCCTCCCGGCGCCGGCGCATACCGGCGCACCCGGTCCAGGTAGGCGGCCGAGGCGCGCCGCGCCCCCGGCTTGGCGAGCAGGTACCAGGCCAGCACCGGGTACAGCACCACGCGGAACGGCCAGCGCCCGAACACCCGGGCGATCCAGAACAACAGGCGCATGCCGGCCATGAAGCCGACTTCGTTGATCGACGCCCAGTGGCGCGCATCGCGGGCGCTCATCGCCGGCGCCATGTGCGGGCCAGCAGCGCCGGCAGGCGCAGCAGCATACCGAAGAACAAGCTGGCGTGCATCCGCGCGATCAGCAGGTTGTCGCGCCACATGCGAAAGTGCGACACGCCGTCGCTCGGGTAGCCGACCCGGGTCGGCAGGTTGACCACCGCCAGGCCGGCCCAGTACAGGCGGACCAGGATGTCGGTGTCGAAATTCATGCGCCGCCCGATCGGCTGGCGCGCCATCAGCGCCACCACCGGCGCGATCGGGTAGACGCGGAAGCCGCACATCGAATCGCGGATCGCGAACGACAAGGTATTGATCCAGACGCAGATGTGGGTCAGGTAGCGCGCGTAAAAGCGCAGGGCCGGCACCGACTCGTCGTACACCGGACAGCCGGCGATGACCGCCTGCGGATGCGCCTCGGCCATCGCCAGGAAGCGCGGGATGTCGGCGATGCAGTGCTGGCCGTCGGCGTCGATCTGCAGCACGTGGGTGTATCCGGCCCGTGCCGCGTGCGCGAACCCGGTCTGCACCGCGGCGCCCTTGCCGCAGTTGACCGGATGGCGCAGCAGGTCGACGCCGTCGAGCGCGCGCAGCACGCCCGCGCAGGCGTCGGCGCTGCCGTCGTCGACCACGATGCAAGGGACGCCGTGCCGCAACACGGCGCCCACCACGGCACCGATCGCGTGCTCGTGGTCGTACACCGGGATCAGCACGCAGGGTTTAAACATGCCCCGCCTCCGTTTTTGCGATTTTCTCTAGCATGCGCCCTTGGGGTGAGGACCGAACAGGATGCGGCCGCTGCCGTGCTGGCCGGCGTCCGAGGAATAGCTGAACTGCAGGCTGCCCTTCGGCGCGTCGTGCATCAGGGCCAGCCGGACCGGGCTGCCGGCCCGGATCACGCCCTGGAACTTGAGCGCATGGATGGCCTGGAACGCCGGCGCCAATGCAAAGTGGCGGCGGCCGTACAGGATCGCCCAATCGACTTGCACCACGCCGGGCAGCACCGGCGCGGCCGCGAAGTGGCCGTCGAAATACAGCAGCCCGGCCGGCACCACCAGTTCGAGCAGCACCTGGCGCGGCCCGGCTTCCAGCACCCGGACCTGCGGCAGCCGGGGCCGTTCGATGGCGCCGCCGTCCAGCATCGCGGCCAGCCGGGCGTAGGTGGTCTTGCCTTGCGCGTCGAGCGGCATCGCCTCCAGGTAGCGCCAGCGGCGCGGCAGCGCGACCGCCTCCACCATGCCGGCCAGTTGCGCGCGCAGGCGCCGGTTCAGGGCCAGCTTGCCGCCCGCCGCCAACTGCGCGCGCCCCTCGGCGGAGGGTACCACGAACGCGGCCAGCGTCTGGCGCCCGCCGCGCGCGTCCGGCGCCACGATCACGCGCGCCTCCTGCGCAAGGCCGCCGGCGCACAGCGCCGCTTCGAGCGCGTCCAGTGAAATGCGCTTCTCCTCGATCTTGACGACGCGGTCGCTGCGGCCCTCCAGCAGGAAGCGCCCGCCGGCGCTGGTGCGCACGCGGTCGGCCAGCGTCACCCAGCCGTCGCCGATGTGGGGCGAGCTGACCGCGAGCAGGCCGTCGTCCCGCATCCGCCATGCGACCCCGGGCAAGGCGGTCCAGCTGTCGGCCAGGCCGGGCTGGCGCTGGCGCCAGGCGATGCCGCCGGTCTCGGAGCTGCCGTAGACTTCGACCGGCACTTGCCCGAGCAGCGCGCCGGCCGCCAGCGCGGCGTCGGGCGCCAGCATGCCGCCCGACGAGAACACCGCGCGCAGCTGGCCGGCGGCGGCGCGCCAGTCCAGGTGGCGGGGCAAGCGCTTGAGGTGGGCCGGGCTGGCGACCAGCACGCAGGCGCGGCGCGCCAGCGCGGCCGCCAGCTCCTCGGGATACGCCAGGCTGTGCGCCTGGATCGCGCGGCCGGCCGCGAGCGGCCACAAGACCTTGAACAGCAGGCCGTAGATATGCTGGTGCGAGACGGTGGCGACAATCGCGGCGTCGCCCATGCGGGCGCCGAACTGCGCCTCGAGCGCGGCCACTTCGCTGGTCAGCTGCGCCAGGCGCTTGGGGATCGCCTGCGCGGCGCCGGTGCTGCCGGAGGTGTGCACCACCAGCGCGGCGAAACCCGGATCGAGCGCGCTCCAGCCCAGCGTGCAGCGGTCGCCGGCGGCCGGCATCGCCGGCGCATACACCGCCGGGAACTCGCCGAGGAAGGCGTCGACCGAGCGCGCCAGCGCAGCGCAACTCGCTTCCAGCGTGTCGGCGCACAGCCACACGGTCTTGCCGGCCTGCCAGGCGCCGATCAGCGCGGCGCCAAACTCGACGCTGTCGTCGAGGTAGAGCGCGACATGGCGGCCGGCGCTGCGCGCCGCCAGCGCGCGCCATGCGCCGGCCCGCTGTACAAAGGCCGCATGCGGCACCGCGCTGCCGGCCCGGTGACCGACGACGGCGTCCGGCGCGCGGCCGGCCAGGTCGAGAAAGAAATCAGACATGGTGCAGCCGTTTGAAACGCATGCGCACCACATACTCGGCGCCGCCCAGCAGGCCCATTAGCAGATAGGCGATGACGCCCGTGTACAGCGACCAGACGGCCGGCGAGGCCCACAACGCGGTGCCGAGCGCGATCGCGCCGTTGACGGCAAAAAACCCGCACCACACCTGCGTCACGCGCCGGGTATAGGCCACCGCCGCATCGGGCAGCTGCGGCTCGCGCAGGCGCGCCAGCCGCTCCACCATCGACGGCGGCACCGCCAGACTGTAGCCGAAAGCGGCCAGCAGCGCGGCGTTCACCAGCACCGGATACAGCTTTAACGGCAGCATCGCATTTTCCCATACCGCGCAGGCGGCCAGCGCCAGCGCGCCGAACGCCGACCAGCGTGCGGCGCGGCCGATGGCCAGCGACGGCAGGCGCGTGGCCGCCGCCAGCAGCAGCAATCCGGCCAGCCAGCGCGGCTCCACCCGTCCGTGACCCAGCCAGATGGCGAGCGGATAGAGCACCGTGAGCACGACCGTCAGTGCGGTCAGGAGTGCGCGCTTTATAGCGCTTGCTCCTCGGTCGGGCCGGCCAGCGCCTCGACCACGTCACCGATCGTGCGGATGGTCTTGAACACTTCCGGCGCCAGGCGCCTGCCGGTCAGCTGCTTGAGCTTGACGGCGAGATCGACCGCGTCGATGCTGTCGATGTCGAGGTCGGCGTAGAGGTTCGACTCCAGCTTCAGCGACGTCCGTTCCAGCTCGAACATCGCGGCCAGCAGGTCCGCCAGCCACGCAAAGAGCTCGTCTTTGTCCATCGCGCTTATCGCCACCATTTCCCTGCCCCCTTACTTGCTTCGCTGTGCTTCAATTAAGGCCGCCAGCGCGGCGACCGAGGCGAAGTGCCGGCGCGTGTCTTCCGATTCCGCCGACAGGGTGATGCCGTAACGCTTTTGCAGCGCCACGCCCAGTTCCAGCGCATCGATCGAGTCGAGGCCCAGGCCTTCGACGAACAGCGGCGCCTTGCTGTCGATGTCGTCCGGGCCGATGTCTTCGAGTTGCAGCACGTCGATGATCAGTTGTTTGACTTCTAGTTCAAGCATGCGATAGGCCTTCTTCGGTAAAGTAGCGCTGCATGTAATCGGTCAGCCGGCGGGCCGCCAGCACATTCGACAGGCCGGTACTGGTAAAGCGGTGAACCTGGATGTCTTCCATTACCTCAATGCGAAACTGGACCCGGCGTGGCGGCACCCGCCACCAGCGCCCGCCCTTGCCCAGCGTGGCCGGTTCGCAGCGGATCAGGACCGGCGTCACGTCGCGCGCGCCGCGCACGGCGATATTGGCGGCGCCGCGCTTGAAGGCGATCGCGCCCGCAGCCGGGGTGCGGGTCCCTTCCGGGAACACGATCAGGTTGTTCCCGGCGCGCAGCGAGGCGATGCAGGCATCGACCAGTTCCGGGCCGTGGGCGTTGCTGATATAGCCGGCCGCCCGCACCGGCCCGCCGGTGAACGGGTTGCTCCATAACTGGCTCTTGACGATGCAATCGGCGCGCTTGACGAAGGCCATCAGGAACAAGGTGTCGATCAAGGTCGGATGGTTGGCCAGGATCAGCAGCCCGCCGCGCCCCAGTTTTTCGCGCCCGACGATCTCGTAACGCAGTACGCCAAGCCCGTGCATGGTGGCCACGAACGCGCGCGCCGTCAGCCGGATCGCGGTGCGTGCCGTGCCGACCCGCCGCGCGGACTCGCGCACCAGCAGCGCCAGCAGCGGGAACAGGACCACCCGCAACAGCAGGCAGCCGATGCCGAACAAGGCAAAACTGAGCCCGGTCGCCGCCACGCGCCAATAGCGCCCCAGCCGCTCAAGCACCGCGCGTCCAGGTCCAGCAGCGCGCACCGGCCACGCGCTGCATTTCACGCTGCCCGCTCAATTGGAAGCGCAGCACTTCAAGGCCGCCCGGCAGCGCCGGCGCGGCCTGCCCGGCGGGTCCGGGGTGCGCGCTCCAGCCGAGGCGGATCGGCTGCTGCGCCGCCGGCGCCATCAGCCAGGCCCACGCGTGCGGCTGTTCCCGGCAGTCCTCGAACCGGGCGAAGACCGGCGGCAGGCCGCAGTCGTAGGCGACCAGCATGACCAAAGGCGCACCGTCGGCCAGCAGGCCGCAGGCTTCGATCACCGCGTGCTCGATGGTGCTGCTGCCCGCCGCCAGCGCGATGTGGTTGGCGCGGTCGGCACGCGCGATCGAGAACAGGCCGGCGCTGGCGTTATGCACGGCCAGGCCAAAACCGGTGGGCGACAGCGGTTCCCCGCGCGCCAGGTCGCTCAACAGCTCGACGGCGCGCTGCGCCTCGCCATGGCGCGAACAAAATACGGTGGGAATATCGGATCGGCCGTCCAGGCACTGGTAAGCCACTTCCAGCGCCATCTTGCCGAGAAAGCCGGCGCGGCGCCGCAGCATCGGGGGCATGGCTCGCACCGCCGGCTCGGCGCCGGCATCGATCGCAAACGGCGCTTGCGACCACTGGGCCCACGCCTCCGGGGTGGCGATCCCGGGCGCCCACGCGGCATGACTTGTAATCGAAAAGCTAACCCCGCTTGTGCGCATGCTGATGGACTCCTCCGGGGTGCGCAATCCAAAGCGCAACAAAAAATGAATGCTGAATTATAAGCCGGCCCCTCCCCCGCACAATAGCGCAATCCTTTCATTCGGAAACTAATTTGTCTGTATGCAACAGATACGCACTGAGGTCCGGCTTACGCCTTACTGGGCGGTCATGCCGTCGTCGGCGGTGATGATCGCGCCGTTGATGAAGTGGGTCTCTTCGGCCGCCAGCAACAGCAGCAGGCCATCCAGGTCCTCCGGCTTGCCCGGGCGTTTGCGCGGCAGCATCTCGATCAGGCGCTTGCCCTGCTCGGTGGCGAAATACTCCTCGTTGATCTCGGTCGAGATGTAGCCGGGGCAGATCGCATTCACATTGATGCCGTACTTGCCCCATTCCACCGCCATCGCCTTGGTCATTTGCACCACGCCGGCCTTGCTCATGCAATAGA
>DASRXO010000356.1:0-5743 GCA_035654095.1 Telluria sp. | reverse complement strand
ACCGGTCCCGACCTGGCGCGGGTGGGGGGACGCTACAGCGACGAATGGCACCGCTCCCACCTCGACAACCCGCGCGACCTGGTACCCGAGTCGAACATGCCGAACTATCCGTGGCTGGCCAGCACCGCGCTGGCGCCGGCCGACATCGTGCCGAAGATGCGCGCCCTGAAACGCCTTAACGTGCCGTACTCGGAACAGGAAATCGCCGAAGCGCCGGCCGCCTTGGCCGGCAAGACCGAGCAGGATGCGCTGGTCGCCTACCTGCAGGGCCTGGGAACACTGATCAAGACAAGGAACTGACATGAGCATCGAATCCATCCTCGACGGCGCCAGCAGCGTCATGACGATCGTCAGCTTTGCCACCTTCATGGGCATCCTGGCCTGGACCTTCCTGCTGCGCCGCAGTGCCGACTTCGACACCGCGGCCGCCCTGCCGTTCGCCGACGAGGAAGAACGCCATGGCTGATTTCACCGACGGCTTCTGGAATCTCTACATCGCCTTGCTGACCTTGTTGTCGATTGCCGGCTGCGGCTTGCTGCTGTGGTCCCAGGCGAACTACAAGGCGGCGGCCGGCTCGACCACCGGCCACGTGTGGGACGACGACCTGACCGAACTGAATACGCCGATGCCGCGCTGGTGGATGTGGCTGTTCTGGATCACCATCGTGTTCGCGCTGGGCTACCTGGTCCTGTATCCCGGACTGGGGAGCTTCGCGGGACGCCTCGGCTGGCAGTCGGCCAGTGCCTATCGCCGCGAGCTGGCGCAGGCCGACGCCGAGTACGGTCCGCTGTTCGCGCAATATGCGCGCCAGGACCTGCGCGTCGTGGCGGCCGATCCGAAGGCGCATGCGATCGGCGAGCGCCTGTTCCTGACCTATTGCGCCCAGTGCCATGGCTCCGATGCACGCGGCAACAAGGGCTTTCCTAATCTGACCGACAAGGACTGGTTATACGGCGGCGCGCCCGAGGTGATCAAGAACACCATCCTGCACGGCCGGAACGGCGTGATGCCGCCGATGGGCGCGGCGCTCGGCGCCGACCAGGACGTCGAGAACGTCGCGCACTACGTCAGGAGCCTGTCCGGTCTGACCGCCGATCCGATCAAGACCGTATTCGGCAGGGCCAAATTCGGCGCCTGCGCGGCCTGCCATGGCGCCGACGCGCGGGGCAACCAGGCCCTGGGCGCGCCCAACCTGAGCGACAAGGTCTGGCTGCATGGCGGCAGCGAAGCGACCGTGATGGAGACGATCCGCAAGGGCCGCAACAGTACCATGCCCGCGTTCGAGACCTTCCTGGGCGAGCCCAAGGTCCACCTGCTGGCGGCGTATGTCTGGAGCCTGTCGAACGAGCCGACCAAGGTCGCGAAAAAATGAACTCTGCCGCGCCCAAGTCCCAGGTGATCCGGATGTACGCCGCGCGCGAGGAGATCCATCCGCGCGAGGCGACGGGGCGCTATGCGAGCTTGCGCTGGGTTTGCGTCTGGCTCACGCAACTTGTATATTACGGTTTGCCGTGGCTCGGATGGAACGGCCGCCAGGCGGTGCTGTTCGACCTCGGTGCACGCAAGTTCTACATTTTCGGCATGGTGCTATGGCCGCAGGACTTTATCTATCTTGCCGCGCTGCTGATCATCTGCGCCTACTGCCTGTTCCTGGTCACCGCGGTGGCCGGACGCGTGTGGTGCGGCTTTGCCTGCCCGCAGACCGTGTACACGGAAGTCTTCATGTGGATCGAGCGCCGCATCGAAGGGCCGCGCAGCGCGCGCATCCGGCTCGACCGCCAGCCGTGGTCGGTCGACAAAGCCGCGAGGAAGAGCGCCAAGCATGCCGCTTGGGCACTGGTGGCGCTGTGGACCGGTTTTACCTTCGTCGCCTATTTCACCCCTGTGTCGGTGCTCGCGCGCGAAGTGGCGAGCTTCGCGCTGGGTCCCTGGGAAGGGTTCTGGATCCTGTTCTACGCCCTCGCCACCTACGGCAACGCCGGCTGGATGCGCGAGCAGGTCTGCAAATACATGTGCCCCTACGCGCGCTTCCAGAGCGCGATGTTCGACCAGGACACGCTGATCGTCAGCTACGACACGGCGCGCGGCGAGCCGCGCTCGGCGCGCGCCGTGCAGACGGAATCCAAGGGCGGCGGCGACTGCATCGATTGCCGGCTATGTGTGCAGGTATGCCCGACCGGAATCGATATCCGCGATGGCTTGCAATACGAATGCATAGGCTGTGCGGCCTGTGTCGATGCCTGCAATCTGGTGATGGACAAGGTCGGCCTGGCACGCGGCCTGGTGCGCTACACGACCGCGCATGCGGTCACCGCTGGACTGTCGGCCGGCGCGATACGGCGCCGCGTTCTGCGCCCGCGCGTGCTGATCTACAGTGCGCTGCTGTTGCTGATCGCCGGCGCCTTTGGCGTCTCGCTCGCGTTGCGCCTTCCGCTCAAGCTCGACGTGATCCGCGACCGCGGTGCGATGGGGCGCGAGGTCGAGAACGGCATGATCGAGAACGTCTACCGGCTGCAGATCATGAACACGGCGGAAGCCGCGCATACCTTCCGCGTCGGCGTCACGGGCATCGCTTCGATTGCGCTCGCCGAGCCGGTCGAGGCCATGCTTGAGGGCGCGAGCGCACGCACGCTGGCAGTGCGGGTACGCATCGCGACCGGAGCCGGCAAGCCCGGTTCGAACCATATTGCATTTGAATTGGAGGCGCTCGACCAGCCGTCGTTGCGCGTACGCGAGAGCGCCGTTTTCATTGTGCCGCGCTAGCCGCGGGGAGGATCATCATGCATGCCGTCGTACCATTCTTTGAAACAGCCCATCCCTGGTACCGCCATCGCTGGCCATGGCTGCTGATGCTGGGTCCCCTGCTGGTGCTGGTAGGCGGTTCCGTGGCCGCCTATCTCGCCTACACGCGCAGCGATGCGATGGTGGTCGGCGACTATTACGAGCGCGGCAAGGCTATCAACCAGGATTTGCGCCGCGACCGCGTGGCGTCGATCCTGCGGCTCGCGTTCGAAGCTCGTTACGTCCAGCAGACGGGCACGCTGGACGGACGCCTGCTCGAATTCGGACAAGGTGTGGCCAAGCCATTCCATCTTCACTTCGCCCATCCGACACTGCCGGCCAGGGATTTGCAGCTGGAGGTGCAGCCGGACGCTTCCGGCAAGTTCAGCGTGGCCTTTCCCATGCGCGAGCCGGTGCGCTGGCAGGTGCTGGTCGAGGGCGAGCAGCGTGAATGGCGCCTGAGCCGAAGCTGGCACTGGCCGCGCCAGCCAGTGCTCGAGATCCATGCCGATGCGCCTGCCGCGGCCGACTAGGGAGTGCATATGCTCAGGCTTTCACTGACGATCCTCTGGCCCGCCTTCCTCGCTGCCGGGTTGGCGGAGGGCTGCCTGTTCTCGCTATTCGATCCGCGCGAACTGGCTGACCTTGGCGGCGCCACTGGATTGGCGCCGCTGGGCCTCTACACACTGGCTTTCTTCCTGCTGTGGATCTGCTGTGCCTTGTCAGGCATGTTGACGTATTACCTTGCCGTCGCCCCCGACGGACAGGTGCCATCGCATTGAATTGCCTTGAAAAGACCGCTGTCCACTCAATCAACAAACAACGCGAGGTGTCATATCATGTTCAAACATATTCTTCTCCCCACCGATGGCTCGGCGATGTCCGAACAGGCCAACCGGAAATGCCTCAAGCTGGCCCGCGAGTCGGGCGCCAGCGTGACCGCAATCTACGCAATCCCGGAATATCACTCCTACGTCGATGCGCCTGGCGTGGTGATCGACTCGCCCGAGCAATACCAGAATGCCAGCCTCGCCGACACCCGACGAATTCTGGGCGAAGTCGAAGCCCTTGCAAGTGAGGCTGGGGTCCCATGCGACACCCGGTCCGTCTGCAGCGACCACCCCCATGAGGTGATCATCAAGGCCGCCAGGGCACTGGGCTGCGACCTGATCTGCATGGCCTCGCATGGCCACCAGGGAGTGAAAGGCGTCCTGCTGGGGAGCGTAACCCAAAAGGTGCTGGCCCACGGCGACACGCCGGTGCTAGTCTATCGCTAGGCGGCGCACGCCGGACCCAAGGCCAGACATGAGTATCCGAAACCTGCATCACCTGTTCGCCCCCGCATCGGTCGCGGTAGTCGGCGCGTCGGAGAAGCCGAACAGCGTTGGAACCACCGTTCTCCACAACCTGCTGACGGGCGGATTCAAGGGCGACATCTATCCGGTCAACCCAAAGCATGCTCTGCTCGAGGGGCGGGTCGTGTATCACTCCATAGGCGCGCTGCCGGCGGCGCCGGAACTTGCGGTGATCTGCACGCCGGCCGACACCGTGCCGGGCATCATCGCCGAATTGGGAAAGCGCGGGACGCGCGCCGCCATCATTCTGACTGCAGGCTTGTCGGCGCAGACCACCAGATCGGGGGCGACACTGACGCAAGCCGTGCTCGACGCCGGCAGGCCCTACACCATGCGTATCTTGGGCCCCAATTGTGTCGGCCTGCTGGTTCCCGGTATTGGCCTGAACGCCAGCTTTGCGCTGGGCGGCGCGCAGCCCGGTCGCATTGCGTTTGTTTCGCAATCGGGGGCGCTGGTCACCGCCGTATTGGACTGGGCCAACGAGCGCGGCATCGGGTTTTCGAAGTTCATCTCCATGGGCGATAGCGCCGACGTCGACTTCGGCGATGTGCTCGACTATCTTGCAAGCGATCCCGACACCGGCGCGATACTGATGTACATCGAAGACGTGCGCCACGCGCGCAAGTTCATGTCGGCCGCGCGCGCCGCTGCGCGCGGCAAGCCAACACTGGTATTGAAGGCCGGCCGCGTTCCCGAGGGCGCGCGCGCCGCGGCGTCGCACACCGGGGCATTGGCTGGCGCCGACGATGTCTACGACGCCGCCATCCGGCGCGCCGGCATGCTGCGTGTCCTGAGCACCGATGCGCTGTTCGGGGCGGCCGAAACGCTGTCGCGTGCGCATACCCTGGAAGGCGAGAGCCTGGCGATCCTGACCAATGGCGGTGGTCCGGGTGTGATTGCCACCGATGCGCTCATCGCGGGCGGCGGCAAGCTGGCATCCTTGTCGACGACGGCGATGGAACATCTGAACGCTGTTTTGCCGCCGACCTGGTCGCATGCCAATCCGGTCGACATCGTTGGCGACGCGCCTGTCGAACGCTACGGCAAGGCTTTGCAGATATTGCTTGACGATGGACGGATGAACCCGATCCTGTTCATGCATGCGCCCACAGCCCTGGTGCCCAGCGCCGCGATTGCGTCGGCGCTGGCGCCGATTATTTGCTCGACGAACCGGACCGTGCTCTCCTGCTGGCTCGGCGGCCAATCGGTAGCACAGGCGCGCCGCATCTTTTCCGCCAGCGGCATACCGGTCTTCGACACTCCGGAGGAAGCCGTCGGCGCTTTCCTGCAAATGGTCCAATATCGGCAAAACCAGGCCTTGCTGATGCAAGTGCCACCAGCCATCAGCGAGATCGGATCCGACCGGTCCGCGGCCCAGGCGATCGTGCGGGCCGCCCAAGCGGTGGATCGCAGCATCCTGTCCGAGCCGGAGACCAAGGCGGTGCTGGCCGCCTACAACATTCCGGTAGCCGCAACCCGGGTCGCGGCCTCGCTTGAGGAGGCGTTGGACGCAGCCGCGCAGATCGGCTTTCCCGTGGCGCTGAAGATCATTTCGCCGGATATCACCCACAAGAGCGAGGTGGGCGGCGTGGCGCTCGATCTGGAC
>DASRXO010000355.1:0-4272 GCA_035654095.1 Telluria sp. | reverse complement strand
AGCCCGAAGTGGCCGCCCGCGGCGCCGGCCTGCACGACTTCCACTTCATCAGCAAGCCCTACCGCATGGCCGAGATCGTGAAGAAGCTGCGCGAAGCGGGATAAGGCCTTGCCCGGCCGCGCCAGATTTACGCGCCTTTACAATTGTAGGCACACAGAAACGCCACTTCTCGCCGTAACCGGAGAAAGGGTCGATGCCACGATCGATCCAACCGATCAAGGAGCGAGTCATGGTAGCGAGCATCAGCAGTAGTACGGTGTCCGACTGGAGCAACGCGCTGTATGCCAAACTGGATACGAACAACCAGGGGTATATCAGCAAGACCGACCTCGAAGCGGCGTACGCCAAGGCCACTGGCACCAGCGGGACGAGCGCCAGCAGCACCAGCAGCAGTACCACCGACACCAGCGCGGCCGACCAGCTGTTCGCCCAGATCGACACCAATAAAGATGGCAAGATCACCAAGAGCGAGCTGTCCGACGCCGTCTCCAAGGTTGCCGATCAACTCAACGCGCAGTACGACCAGAGCCGCGTGGCTAACGGCGGCGGACAGCCGCCCGCCGGCGGTGGCGGGCACGTGAACGACGGCGACGGCCACGGCCACGGCAGGGTCGGCGCGAAGGGGGCTGTGGGTGGCGCTGGCGGCGCACCGGCTTCCACCGGCAGCACCAGCACCAGCACCAGCAGCACCAGCACCAGCACCTACATCGCGGCCGCCGACACCAATGGCGACGGCACGGTGAGTGCCGACGAAGCGGCCGCCTACGCGAAGCTGCAGGCAAGCGGCGCGGCAACAAGCGGCAGCCAGTCTGCCGACGGCCTGACCAAGGACCAACTGAGCTCGGAGCTGCAGGCGGCCGGTTCCAGCGGTAGCAAGCATGCGGCCGTGCTCAGCAAGCTGGTCGACAACTTCGACAAGGCCGATACCAACGGCGACGGCAAGCTCACCCGGGACGAGGCGAAGAGCTACCTGAAATCGGCGCACTCCCAGCAGGCGGGCGGCGCGTCCGGTAACGGCGCCTCCAGCCCGGCCGGCACCAGCAGCAGCGACGCCGCCAGCGCCCTGGCCAATGCACTGCAAGTGCTGAAGGCTTACGTGGACAGCAATCAGTTCTCCACGCCCAGCGTCAGCGTGAACGCCTGATCAGCCGGGCGGCAAGGCCCACTTCAGCCCGCGCGTGACGATGGCGGGGAACACCGTCAGATGGTCCTCATCCTTGATCACCGTGGACTGGATGTGCAGGTTCGGGTAGTGGCGCGACTTGAGCGCGCTTTCGAATGAGCGCATGTCGCCGATCATGTCGTCGTCCTTGCTGTAGCGCGGGTCGTGCGACTTCGGATTCGGCGTTTCATACGAGGCCGCCGCCATGAACACCTTGGCCGGCAGGTCCTTGTGCGTGCCCGCATACGCCTTCTCGCGCGCGAACATGATGCGTTTGTCGAACCACAGCGAGGGACTGCCGAGGATGTAGTGCTCGAACATGGACGGATCGGTCAGCAGGATCTGCACGCCCAGCAGGCTGCCGTACGAGTGCCCCACGAAAATCTTGCGCTTCATGTCGGCCCGGTACTGGCGCGCGATGAAGGGGAACACTTCCTCGGCGATGAAGCGGCGATAGCCGTCCGCTTCGCCATACGCGGGCTGGCGGCCGGGCATGTCCGACACCGCATTGCGGTCGCCGTTGGCGCTTGGCGTGTAGTCGCGGCGCCGGCTGTAGTCCACGGTGTCGCCTTTGCCGTACGACAGGCCGACCAGGATGAAGTCTTGCAGGCCGCGCCCATGGTCGCCGACGCGGCGCGTGATGCTGCGCACCAGCGGGAAGGCGTAATTGGCATCGGTCACGAACAGCACCGGGTAGCGCTTGCTGGTCTGGCCGTAGTCGAGCGGCAAGCTCACGAACAGCTGGTAGTCGCGCCCCAGCTTGGCGGCGTGGATGTCGTGGACTTCGGTGCCCTCGAGGACGTAAGGGGCCGGTGCGGCTTGGGCGATGCTGCAAGCGAGGACGCCGGCCAGCAGGCACGGGAACCACAGACGCGACATGATCATTTGTCCATCTTTCTAAGTTGGAAAGTGGTGATCATACCGTGCCCGCCGATGGATGTGCTACGCTTTTGCCATGACTACTCTCTTTGCCGGAAACTGGACGCGGCTGTTGCGCCGCATTGCCCTGCCGCTGCTCGCTTGCGGCCTGCTGGCGTCGTGTGCGGGCATGATCGGTCCGCGCGAGGTCGAGATTCCCCTGTCCAGGCTGCAGGCGGGCATGGACCGTCGCTTCCCCGTCAACAACCGCGTGCTCGAGCTGTTCGACGTCGAGCTGACCCGGCCGCAGCTGGCCGTGGTGGCGGGCAGCGACCGCATCGCGCTGAGCATGGACGCGCTGGTCGCGCCGCCCTTCATCCGCCAGCCCTGGAGCGGCAGCATGGACTTGTCGGGACGCTTGTATGTGGATGCGGCGCGCGGCGCGGTGTTCATGGGCGAGCCGCGGGTGGACCGCTTCGTGATCGATGGCGTGGATGAGGCGCGCCAGCGCCAGTTCACCAAGGTCGCCAATGTGCTGATGGACAAGGTGATCCGCGATGTGCCGGTGTACGCGTTCCGGCCGGAGGACTTGCGCTATGCGGGCGTGCAGTTCGTGCCGACCCGGATCGCGACCACGCCCAACGGGCTGGTGGTGACTATCGAGCCGGCACGTTAGGGGCAGTAAGGTAGATGACGACCGGGGCCGCGACGGGAGCCGATTTCGGCACCGCGTTATTGAGCACGAAGGCCAGGATCGTGATGCCGGCCGCGCCGAGTGCGATCGCGGTGCCGACAATCCATTTGACGAGCCCCGTCATGCTGCGCAATATTTCGTTTTCGAAGCGCGCAAACCGCAGTTCGAGCTGCGCAAATCGCGTCTCGAACTGCGCAAACCGCGTTTCAAACTGCGCGAACCGCGTCTCGATTTTTTCTTCTAGCGAGCGAAGCCGGTAATCGATCCTGGTTTCGGAAGCCTCGATTTTCGCGTCCATTTCTTCCCTGCTTGGCGCATCCATGGTCGTATCATTGTCCTCGTGAGCAGCAAAGTCAATCGGCCTCGGCCCTGCGCGGGGCCAGCGCCCACTTGAGGCCGCGCGTGATCAGGGACGGGAATACGGTCAGGTGATCTTCATCCGGAATGATGGTGGTCTGGATCGACAGGTTCGGGTAGTGGCGCGATTTCAGCACGTGTTCGAGCGATTCGAGGTCGCGCACCATGTCCACGCTCTTGTTGTAGCGCGGATTACCCGATTGGAGGTCGGTGGTTTCGTAGGAAGCCACCGCCATGAACACCTTGGCCGGCATGTCGCCGTGCTCCTTGGCGTAGGTCTGCTCCTCGGCGAACACCACGCGGCGGTCGAACCACAGCGACGGACTGCCGAGGATGTAGTGCTCGAACATGGCCGGCTCGGTGACCAGCACATGCACGCCGAACAGGCCGCCGTACGAATGGCCCGCGTAAATCTTGCGCGTCATGTCGGCCCGGTAGTGCTGGGCGACGAAGGGGAACACCTCGTCCGCGATGAAGCGCCGGTAGGCCTCCGCCTCGCCGAACAGCGGCGCGCGGCCGGGGATGTCGGACACCGCGTCGCGGTCGCCGTTGCGGGTCGGCGTGTAGTCGCGCCGGCGGCTGAATTCCGGCGTGTCGCCTTTGGCGTACGACAGGCCGACCAGGATGAACTCCTCGACGTCCTGGCCGCCGTTCGCGACGCGCCGCGCGATGCTGCGGATCAGGGGAAACGCATAGTTGGCGTCGGTGACGAACAGCACCGGAAAGCGGCGCGTGCTCACGCCGTAAGACGGCGGCAGGCTGATGAACAGCTGGTAGTCGCGCTGCAGGCTGCGGGCGCGGATCTCGCGCACTTCCGTGCCCTCGAGGACGTAGGCGGCCGGCGGCATGTCGCGCACACCGGCGCCACCCTGCGGCGCCGCGGCCTTGGTGCAGGCCGCCAGCGCGCCGCAAGCGAGGAGGACCAGGCCGAGCCGCAGAGTAACCATGTCGGGGTATTCCTTGTGGCGCAGCGATGGTGGCGTGCGCGAGGCGTTTTCGCATTCCTGCTATTATTTGCCACAGTAGAATTGATTGGCGCTAGCTAATTTATCCTGCCTCATAGTTTCGGGAAGTTGCCGGTTTGGCGGCCCGCAAGGACTGTCCAGATTTACAGCATTGCGGCCGCACGGCATTAAGCGCAAACTTGTGGCTTGAGAATTCTCACGTCCGGAATATTCCGCTGAAGTAATCTTGCCTTAAG
>DASRXO010000354.1:0-2618 GCA_035654095.1 Telluria sp. | reverse complement strand
CCGAATCCGGCCGGCAGCAGCACCATCAGCCACCCGCTGACGCCGATGCCCAGCGTCAGCGGCCCGGCGATGCCGCACCCGACCGGCGACGCCGACTCGTTCTAGCGCCTTGCGCCATGCGCGCAGCAGCGATGCTATAGTTGCTGCAAGATGAGCCTGGATTCCGTTTCCCTTTCCCCGACCGAGCCCCTGCAGCCGTCCGATGGCCGGATCGCGCTCAATGCCGCGCTGCTCAAAGGCCTGCGCAAGACCCGCGGCCTGAGCCAGGAAGCGCTGGCCGAACAGTGTTTCAACCAACAGCTGCCGGTCTCGATCGCCTCGATCAAGCGCGCCGAAACCGGCAAGGCCGTGCTGTACCGCACCGCGCGCCACCTCGCCAGCATCTTCGGGGTCGAACCCGAGACCCTGGTCGCCGCGCCCGACCTTGCGGCCGATGCGCGGCCGTCGCTGCCCCCGGCGCCGGCCGACGACGGCCTGCGCTATGTGATCCAGCTGCACATCGGCCTGTCCTCGGTGCCCGCGCCCGGCAGCGACGCGCTGCAGGACATCGCGGCCCTGGTCCAGCGCTTCGGCGGCCGGGTCGACGCGGTCGAGGGCACCCAGGTGGCCGCCGTGTTCGGCCTGCCGCAAGCCTTCCGCAGCGACGCCGAACGCTGCCTGCGCTGCGCGCTCGAACTGGGCCGCGTGCTGCATGTCTACGGCGGCCGCGCGATGGCGATGCGGCTGGTGCGCTGGCAGGACGGCCGCGCCGGCCCGGCCGAAAAAGCCGCGCCCGACCTGCGCGAATCGGTCGCGCGCCATCTCGCGCCGCTGGTCGGCGCGATGCCGGTCTACGTCGCGCGCGAGCTCGGCGCGCAGTTGGCCGGGCGCTTCGAATTCGACGACGCCAAGCAGTGCTTCCCCGGCTACCTCGCCTTCGTCCGCACGCTCGACGCCGACGCTGCACAGCAACCCGCGCTGATCGGCCGCTACGCCGAAACGCGGCAGTTCAAGGCGGTGGCCGAATCGGTGCTGGAAGCGCAGGCCGGCCACATCGTCTACCTGCGCGCGATGGCCGGCGTCGGCAAGACGCGGCTGGCCAGCGAGTTCGCCGACATCGCGCGCCAGGACGGTTTCGCCTGCCACCGCTGCGAAGTGCTGGACGCCGGCGCCGACAGCTGGCGCAGCCCGCTCGGCCAGCTGGCGTGCAGCCTGTTCGGCCTCGGCGCCGGCTCGCCCTCGCTCGAACAGGCGATCGACGACAGCGTCGCCGAACTGCGGCTGCCGCCCGAATCGGTGCTGTTCTACCGCGCGATGACCGGTGCGCGCATGACGTCCGAGCAGATGTCGCTGTACGCCGCGATGAGCCATGCGGTGCGCGACCAGGGCATCGCGCAGGCGCTGCAGATGCTGGTCATGCGGCGCGCGCTGGTCCAGCCGCTGCTGCTGGCGGTGGAGGACATGCACTGGGGCGAGCCGTATCTGTTCGAAGCTCTGGGCGCGCTGCTGGCCTACACGCGCGAGGCGCCGGTGCTGTGGGTGCTGACCTCGCGCATCGACGACGATCCGCTCGAATCGGCGCTGCGCCCGCACCTGTTCGACATGGCGCTGACGGTGTTCGACCTGGCGCCGCTGGCCGCGCGCGAGGCGCTGGCGCTGGCCGAGCAGTTCGCCGATCTCGATCCCGCGCATCGCCAGCGCTGCGTCGAACGGGCGCAGGGCAATGCGCTGTTCCTGACCCAGTTGTTGGCCAGCCCCGATCACGCGCTGCCCGACAGTCTGAAGCACCTGATCCAGGCCCGCCTCGACGCGCTCGATCCGCTGCACCGTCGCGCGCTGCGCACCGCCGCGGTGATCGGCAACCGCTTCGAGCTGGCCCTGCTGCGCGAGGCGCTGGGCGAGCCCGATTACGAACCCGAGGCGGCCGGCCGCAACTCGCTGGTGCGCCGCATCGACAACGGCCACTACGCCTTCGTGCACGACCTGGTCATGCACTGCATTTACGAATCGATCGACGCCGGCCAGCAGCGCCGCCTGCATCGCGTGGTGGCCGCGCTGTACCGCGATCACGAACCGGCGCTGTCGGCCCAGCACCTGTACCGCGCCGACGATCCGGGCGCGTTCGACATGATGCTGCGCGCGATCCGCGACAAGCTGGCCGAGCATCAGTACCAGGATGCGCTGGAGCTGACCGCGCAGTGCAGCGCCAACGACTCGACGCGCTACAGCAGCTTCACCCTGGCGCTGCTGCAGTCGCACGCCACTGCGGGCCTGGGCCGCATGGCGCAGGCCCGCACATGTTACGAGCACGCGCTGATGCTGGCCGGGCGTCCGCAGGAAAAGATCGACGCGGTGGTCGGCCTGGCCACCACCCTCAACGTCCTCGAAGAACTCGACGAGGAGGAACGCCTGCTCGACGACACGCTGCCGCTGGCGCGCTCGATCGGCGCCGACGCCTCGCTCGGCAAGCTACTCTACCTGAAGGGGAATATCTATTTCCCGCGCGGGAATTACGCCGAGTGCCGGCGCCACCACGCAGACGCGGTCAAGTACGCGCAGGCGAGCGCGATGACCGAGACCGAGGCGCGCGCGCTGAGCGGCCTGGGCGACTCCTACTACGCGCAGGGGCTGATGAAGAA
>DASRXO010000353.1:0-2543 GCA_035654095.1 Telluria sp. | reverse complement strand
CCCTGTTTTTACACAGCCAGGGTTTATTCTGCCGGCAAGTCGCTCCGACCACTGTGGTAAATAGTGGAGCCGACAAAAATCTAGAGCGTCGTGCTGAAAGAGCCAGTCCCCGCGCAGAAGGCGCGGACGGGTTCCGGGTTTCAGAAAAGGACGATGCTATAATAAAAAATTAGCGCAAGCTGCCCGGTTCTAGGCTGTAGTGACAATTTAATCATTTAAGCCATAGCATGATGCTGGCGAGTTTGATGAAGCCGAGGAAGTTTGCGGCGAGTTTATCGTAGCGGGTAGCGATGCGTCGGTATTGCTTGAGTTTGGCGAAGAAGCCTTCGATGCCCCACCGGTTCTTGTAAGCGATGCGGTCATAGTCGCGCGGCTGTTTGCGGTGGCGGCGCGGCGGAATGACGACGGTTCCGCCCTGCGCCGCGATCTTCTCGCACAGGCTGTTGGCGTCATAGGCTTTATCGGCGAGGACCTGCTGGGCTTCTAGGCCATCGATCAGATCGTGTGCGGGCGCCATGTCATTCTGTTGCCCAGGGCCGAGATCGAAGCGTACCGGAAGACCAAGCGCATCGACTACAACGTGGATTTTGGTGCCGAAGCCACCGCGCGACCGGCCAAGAGCCTGGGCTTCCTGGCCCCCCTTTTTTGCCGCGCTCCGGCGGCCTGGGCCTGAGCGCGGATGACGGTCGCGTCGATCGCGATCCACTCCATGTCGGGATCGCCCGATACCGCCTCGAAGATCCGGTCGAATACGCCCTGCTCGACCCAGCGATAATAGCGGCGCTTCGCCGTATCGTACGGCCCGAAACGCTCGGGCAGATCACGCCAGCGACCGCCCGAGCGCGCCACCCACAGGATCGCATCCAAAAAAAGCCGACCGTCGCTCCTCGGACCACGCCGGCCCTTGCGACCGCCCGGAACAAACTCGCGCAGCCGTTCCCATTGATCGTCCCGAAGTACCTCGCCTTCCACACCAGCCTCCAAAAGCCAGTGTTGAATCAGATCTCCGATCGATTGGGAATCCCTAAATTGTCACTACAGCCTAGCATTACAGTTGCATATTTGATTTGAGGTGGGCGTTTTTGGCCTGAGCCTGATGTGCCCTTCGCCAAAGAGACCATGCGATGATGTGCGCGGGCTGGATGCGGCGCTGTGCGAGACGGATGGCGATGCGGCGGATTTCCTGGACCGACCAGCGGATCAGCGGCGGATGGTCCGGAGTGTTTTTGGGGGCGTCTGGTTCGCCTTGTGGCGGATGGTCGCCATCATGGCGAAGGCAAGCATGACGAGCGAGACATGGCGATGCCAGCCGTGCCAGGAACGGGTCTCATTGTGATCGAGGCCGAGTTCGTTCTTGGTGGTCTCGAAGCTGTCCTCGATCGCCCAGCGGTGGCCCTCGATCAGGACGAGGGCTTCGATCGGCGTGCCGTGCGGGCACCAGGTCGAGAAGAAGGCGAGATCGCCATCCGCGATATTGCGGCGGATCAGCAGGCCCCGGGTCCACAGACCGGATCGCGCCGCGTCATATTCGGCAGCATCGAGATCGGCGAGCGGATGGTAGCACCAGTCATAAAGCCTCGCGCCCTTGGTGCCTTCACCCGCCGACAGGCGTTGCCAGGCCCCGGGATCGAGGCTTTGCGCAATCTCTTCGGCGGTACCGGCAACCGGCGGGGTCACGCCCCAGGATGCGAAGTGATGGTTGGAGTTGACCCCGAGCACATAGCCCTTCCCGGCACGCCGCAGGGCCAGTTCGACGGCGCCGACGCCATAGACGCTGTCGGCCGCCACCCAACGGAACGGCACCTGTGCCGCGATCGCCCGCTCGATCATCGTCACCGCGAGCCGTGGCTTGGTCGCAAACACCACCTCGGCGGGGACATGGGCGCGCGCCATACGCGCAGGATCGTCCGTCCAGGCCTTGGGCAGATAGAGCGCGCGGTCGATGAACGCATGGCCATGGCGCGACACATAGGCCGCGAACACCCCGATCTGGCAGTTCGTGATCTTGCCCGCCGAACCGGTATATTGCCGGTTCACGCCGCAGGATGCCTTGCCCTGCTTCAAAAACCCGGTCTCGTCGATGACCAGCACCGCGTCTTCATCCGCCAACGTCTCCAGCGCATAATCGCGGGCGATATCGCGCAGCGCCTCGGCGTCCCAACGGCCGCGACCGAGTATCGCCTGCTGCCGCCAGGGCCCCGGGTCGCCGGCCGCCTCGGCCCGCATCCAACCCGTCTTGCGACGCTCGTCTCCCAGCAGCCCGTCCAGAAAAAGACCCGCAGATGCCGCCACCCGCTCCTGCGTGAACAAGCCCCGCATCCGCGACTTCACGTCACGCAGCGAGGCGGCCCAAAGCTCCAGTGTCGTCTCGATCGATGCGCCCGTCATCCACAGCCTCCCTACCATGGAGACCTATTGATTCAGAGTTCGCGACAACATGCAACTGTAATGCTAGGCTCTAGTGACAATTTAATCATTTAAGCCATAGCATGATGCTGGCGAGTTTGATGAAGCCGAGGAAGTTTGCGGCGAGTTTATCGTAG
>DASRXO010000352.1:0-3443 GCA_035654095.1 Telluria sp. | reverse complement strand
TGCAGATCCCGGCCTACCTGACCGTGCCGGCCGGCGCGAAAAAGAATCTGCCCATGGTGGTGCTAGTGCACGGTGGACCCTGGCTGCGCGGTGGAACCTGGAGCTGGAATCCCGAGGTGCAGTTCCTGGCCTCGCGCGGCTACGTGGTGCTGCAGCCCGAGTTCCGGGGCAGTGCAGGCTTCGGTTCGCGCCATTTCCAGGCGGGCTGGAAGCAGTGGGGGCTGGCAATGCAGAATGACGTCGCCGATGGCGCCCGCTGGGCTATCGCATCCGGTCTGGCCGATCCGAAACGGATCTGCATCGCTGGCGGCAGCTATGGCGGCTACTCGGCGCTGATGGGATTGATCAACGATCCAGAGCTGTTCAAGTGCGGCATCGAGTGGGCCGGCGTGACCGACATCGATTTGATGTACAGCGTGCACTGGAGCGACATTCCGGACGACTACAAGCGCCATGGCATGCCGGCGCTGGTCGGTGACCGGATCGGGGATGCAGCCCAGCTGAAGGCCGCCTCGCCGTTGGAAAATGCGGCACGCATCCGGCAGCCGCTGCTGATGGCTTACGGCGGTTGGGACCTGCGGGTACCGATCGTCCACGGCGAGAAGTTCCGCGACGCGGTCCGGCAGCGCAACAATAAGGTCGAGTGGGTGGTGTACCCGGACGAAGGCCACGGCTGGCGCAAACCCGAGAACCAGGTCGATTTCTGGACCCGGGTCGAGGCCTTCCTGCAGCGTAACCTCGCAGAATAAGGCCCGGGCGGGACGGCAAGGGAGTAAACTGCCGGTTTAGCGCCAATAAGTGAGCATCCCCATGTCCGATACCCCTCTCCCGTTGTTCTCCGACCTCAACCTGTCCGCCGCCATCCTGAAAGTGATGAAAGAGGTCGGGTACGAGACGCCGTCGCCGATCCAGGCCGCCACCATCCCGCTACTGCTGGCCAATCGCGACGTGCTCGGGCAGGCCCAGACCGGTACCGGCAAGACCGCCGCCTTCGCGCTGCCGATCCTGTCGCGCATCGACATCAAGCAGCATGCACCGCAGGCGCTGGTGCTCGCGCCGACGCGCGAACTGGCGATCCAGGTGGCCGAGGCGTTCCAGACCTACGCCGCCCACATCAAGGACTTCCACGTGCTGCCGATCTACGGTGGCCAGAGTTACGGCCCGCAGCTGTCGGCCCTGCGCCGCGGCGTGCACGTCGTGGTCGGCACGCCCGGCCGCGTGATCGACCACCTCGACAAGGGCTCGCTCGACCTCTCCAAGCTCAAGACCCTGGTGCTCGACGAGGCCGACGAGATGCTGCGCATGGGCTTCATCGACGACGTCGAGCAGATCCTGCAAAAAACGCCGGAATCGCGTCAGACCGCGCTGTTCTCGGCCACCATGCCGTCCGCGATCAAGCGCATCGCCAAGACCTATTTGCGCGACCCGGCCGAGGTGACGGTGGCCGCCAAGACCGGCACCGCCGACAATATCCGCCAGCGTTACTGGATGGTCAGCGGCATGCAGAAGCTCGAGGCGCTGACCCGCATCCTCGAGGCCGAGCCGTTCGACGGCATGATCATCTTCGCCCGCACCAAGCTGGGCACCGAGGAACTGGCTGGCAAGCTGCAGGCGCGCGGTTTCGCGGCCACCGCCATCAACGGCGACATGCAGCAGGTGCAGCGCGAGCGTACCATCGCCCAGCTCAAGGACGGCAAGATCGATATCCTGGTGGCGACCGACGTCGCCGCGCGCGGGCTCGACGTCGAGCGCATCAGTCACGTCATCAACTACGACGTGCCGTCCGATCCCGAGAGCTATACCCACCGCATCGGCCGCACCGGCCGCGCAGGCCGCAGCGGCGAGGCGATCCTGTTCATCACCCCGCGCGAGCAGGGCCTGTTGAAGGCGATCGAACGCGCCACGCGTCAGCCGGTCGCCCAGCTCACGCTGCCGACCGTGAAAGCCGTCAACGACGTGCGCATCGCCAAATTCAAGGACCAGATCAGCGAGGCGCTCGCCGCCGGCGGGCTCGATATGTTCCGCTCCCTGATCGAAGAATACGAGACCGAGCAGAATGTGCCTGCCATCGAGATCGCGGCGGCGCTGGCCAAGCTGGCGCGCGGCGACGTGCCGCTGCTGCTCGAAAAGCCGAACCGCGAGCCGAAGGCCGCCCCGATCGCGAACTGGGAAGAGCGGCCGGCCCGCGCGCCGCGCGCCGATGCGCCGTCGTTCTGCAAGAAGGAGCGCATCGCGCGTCCCGCCGATCCGGGCATGGCGACCTACCGCATCGCGGTCGGCCACCAGCATGGCGTCAAGCCGGGCAATATCGTCGGTGCGATCGCGAACGAGGGCGGGATCGACTCCAAGCACATCGGCCGCATCGAAATCTACGACGATTACAGCGTGCTCGATATGCCCGAGTCGCTGGGCAGCGAGGTGATGGAGAAGCTGCAAGGTACCGTGGTCGCGGGCCAGCGTCTGCGCATCGCGCGCGACGGCGCCCCGGCGCCCGCTCCGGTGAAGCCGAAGAAGGCCGATGCCGGGTCGCCGATGCAGCTCGAAAAATTCACGCGTCCGCTGCCGGCCGACGAGGCGCCGGCGCCGAAGAAGAAAAAGGGCAACAAGGAAGTGTTCGCGATGGAGACCTACCGCATCGAGGTGGGCAGCGCGCACGGCGTCAAGCCGGCCAACATCGTCGGCGCGATCGCCAACGAGGCGGGGCTGGAGGCGCGCCACATTGGCCGCATCGAAATCTTCGAAGACCACAGCGTGCTGGACCTGCCGGAAGGGGTGCCGAAGGAGCTGCTCGAGCACCTGAAAAAAGTCTGGGTCGCGGGCCAGCAGTTGAACATCAGCCCATCGCACCACAGCGGCCCGGAGGTTCAGAAGCCGGCCAACGCCAAGGCCAGCTTCGGCCCGCGCAAGGCCGGCGCCGACCGCCGCGTCGCGGAAAAATCCGCAGGCAGCAAGCCGCCCCGCAAGTAGCCCCCGTCGTTTCCCCGCAGGCGGAATTAAATAGGGTCAGAGTCGAATTTAAATAGGGTCAGAGTCGAATTAATTCGAGATTCATGAATTAATTCGACTCTGACCCTATTTAAATTCGACTCTGACCCTATTTAATTCCGCCTGCGCGGGAACGACACGCCACCGCGGCGTGCGGCTCGCCGACGAAATACCACAGCACCGCCGACACGCTCAGGCAGGTCCCGCAGATCATGAACAGCACGCTCTTGTCGGCCGCGTCCCTGAGCACGTAGCCGACGCCGGTGGACAACAGCTGTGGCAGAACCACCGATAAATTGAAGATGCCCATGAAGTAGCCCATGCGGCTCTTGTCCACCTTCTCGCTCATGATCGCGAACGGCAGGCTGACGATAGCCGCCCAGCCGATGCCCACCACCGCCATCAGCGCATACAGCACCACCGGCGTGCGCGCAGCGAACGCGATCGTGAAGTAGGCC
>DASRXO010000351.1:0-4862 GCA_035654095.1 Telluria sp. | reverse complement strand
CCAAGGTCTTGACGCCCGAGATGGTCAAGCAGATGGCGGACAAGCCATTGGTGATGGCGCTGGCCAATCCGGATCCGGAAATCATGCCGGATGAGGCGCGAAAAGCCCGCCCCGACGCGATGATCTGCACCGGACGCTCGGACTTTCCCAACCAGGTCAACAATGTGCTGTGCTTCCCCTACATCTTCCGCGGCGCCCTCGATTGCGGCGCCACCACCATCACGCGCGACATGGAAATCGCGGTGGTCCACGCGATCGCCGAACTGGCCCACGCCGAGCAGTCCGACATCGTGGCCACCACCTACGGCATCAAGAACCTGTCGTTCGGCCCCGAATACCTGATTCCGATGCCGTTCGACCCGCGCCTGCTGACCCACATCGCGCCGGCGGTGGCGCGCGCCGCCTTCGAGTCGGGCGTCGCCAGCCGTCCGATCGCCGACCTGCAGGCGTATGCCCAGAGCCTGCAGCAATTCGTCTACCGCAGCGGCACCTTCATGAAGCCGCTGTTCCAGATCGCCAAGAACACCCCGGCCGAACTCAAGCGCATCGTCTACGCCGAGGGCGAGGAAGAGCGCGTGCTGCGCGCGGTGCAAGTGGTGGTCGACGAAAAACTGGCGCGTCCGATCCTGGTCGGCCGCCCCAGCGTGCTGGAAAAGCGCATCGAGAAATTCGGCCTGCGCCTGAAGATGGGCGAGCATTTCGAGGTGATCAATCCCGACCACGACGAGCGCTACCGCGACTACTGGCAGACCTATTACGAGATGACCTCGCGCAAGGGCGTCACGCTCGAGTACGCCAAGCTCGAGATGCGCCGCCGCCACTCGCTGATCGGCGCGATGATGATCCACAAGGGCGACGCCGACGGCATGATCTGCGGCACCTTCGGTACCAATGCCCTGCACCTGCACTATATCGACCAGGTGCTGGGCCGGCGCGCCGGCACCAATGTGTACGCGGCGATGAATTTCCTGATCCTGCCGGAGCGCCAGCTGGCGCTGGTCGACACCCACGTCAACGAGAACCCGAACGCCGAGCAACTGGCCGAGATCACCGTGCTGGCGGCCGAAGAGATGACCCGCTTCGGCATCTGTCCGCGCGCGGCGCTGCTGTCGCACTCGAATTTCGGCTCGGCCAACAGCGAGTCGGCGCAGAAGATGCGCGCGGTGCTGGCGCTGGTCCAGCAGATGGCGCCCGCGCTCGAAGTCGAGGGCGAAATGCACGGCGACGCGGCGCTCGACGCGCGGCTGCGCCAAGCCATGCCCCATTGCAAGCTGACCGGCGACGCCAACTTGCTGGTGATGCCGAACATGGACGCCGCCAACATCTCCTACAACCTGCTCAAGACCGCGGCCGGCAACGGCATCGCGATCGGACCGGTGCTGCTCGGCTGCGCCAAGCCGGTCCACATCCTGACCCCGTCGGCCACCGTGCGCCGGATCGTCAATATGACTGCGCTGTGCGTGGTCGATGCGGTGTCCGGGCGCTGATTCACTCAGGCTCTTTCCGGCCGGATGTTGCGCAATCCGGCCGGACACCAAGTCTTTGATTTGTCTCAAATTGTAGACGTAACAATGCGTAAGCTCGCGCCGTGCCGCGGTCGATTCAATGCATAATGTTCGCGCAAGACGTTGTTCAATTTGCACGAATTTCTCTGTCGCAACTGTCGCACGGTCCGGCTCTGTTACAATGCTGGCTTGTTAGAAATATAGTATTGGGCGCCGGGCGCAACGCATTCACATCACCACAAAACATGCAAAAAACAAAAAGAGCCCTTGTCACCGGGATTACCGGCCAGGATGGCGCCTACCTGGCGCAATTGCTGCTTGAAAAGGGCTACCACGTCACCGGCACCTATCGTCGCTCCAGCTCGGTCAATTTCTGGCGTATCGAAGAGCTCGGCATCCACCCCCACCCCGAGCTCGCGCTGGTCGAGTACGACCTGACCGACTTGTCGTCGAGTATCCGCCTGATGCAGGCGGCCGACCCGGACGAGGTCTACAACCTGGCCGCGCAAAGCTTTGTCGGCGTGTCCTTCGAGCAGCCGCTGGCGACCGCCAGCATCACCGCGCTGGGCGCGGTCAACCTGCTCGAAGCGATCCGCATCGTCAAGCCGGCGGCGCGCTTTTACCAGGCCTCGACTTCCGAAATGTTCGGCAAGGTGCAAGCCATTCCGCAAGTCGAGGAGACCCCGTTCTACCCGCGCAGCCCGTATGGCGTGGCCAAGCTGTATGCGCACTGGATGACGGTCAACTACCGCGAATCGTATGGCATCTTCGGTTCCAGCGGCATCTTGTTCAACCATGAATCGCCGCTGCGCGGCCGCGAATTCGTGACCCGCAAGATCACCGATTCGGTCGCCAAGATCGTGCACAACAAGCTCGACGTGCTGGAACTGGGCAACCTCGACGCCAAGCGCGACTGGGGTTACGCCAAAGAATACGTGGACGGCATGTGGCGCATCCTGCAAGCCGAGCAGCCCAGCACCTACGTGCTCGCCACCAACCGCACCGAGACCGTGCGCGACTTCGTGACGATGGCCTTCAAGGCCGCCGGCATCGGCGTAGAATGGAAGGGCGCGGCCGAGAACGAAACCGGCCATTGTTCCCGCACCGGCAAGCTGCTGGTGCGCGTGAGCCCGAAGTTCTACCGTCCCGCCGAAGTCGAGTTGCTGATCGGCGACTCGTCCAAGGCACGGCGCGAACTGGGTTGGGCGCCCACCACCACGCTCGAACAGCTGTGCCAGATGATGGTCGATGCCGACATGCGCCGCAACGAACTGGGATTCTCGTTCTGATATGAACCGCATGGCCACCGAACGGTTCCCCGCCCTCGCGCTGCACCGCGAAGGCGAGGGCAAGCGCGCGCTGATCACCGGCCTGCGCGGCTTCACCGGCCACTACATGGCGAAGGAACTGACCGAGGCCGGCTACCGCGTATTCGGCACCGTGATGCCGGGCGAAGAAACCGGCCCCGACATCTTCCCGGTCGACCTGTGCGACACCGCCGCGGTGGCCGCGATGGTCGAGCAGGTGCAGCCCGACGTGGTGGCCCACCTGGCCGGCATCGCCTTCGTCGCGCATGCCGACGTCGACCTGATTTATCGCGTCAACATCACCGGCACGCGCAACCTGCTGGCGGCGCTGGCTGCGGCGCGCCATCCACCCTCGGCGGTGCTGCTGGCCTCGTCGGCGAATATCTACGGCAACGCCACGGTCGTGCGCATCGACGAGAGCGTGGCGCCGGCCCCGCTCAACGACTACGCCGTCAGCAAGCTGGCGATGGAGCACATGGCGCGCTTGTGGATGGACCGGCTGCCGATCGTCATCGCGCGGCCTTTCAATTACACCGGCGTGGGGCAGAGCGAAAACTTCCTGCTGCCGAAGATCGTCGCCCATTTCCGGCGCGGCGAACGCGAAATCAAGCTCGGCAACCTGGCCATCGCGCGCGATTTTTCCGACGTGCGGATGGTGGTCAAGAGCTACCGCCGGCTGCTGGCCGCCAAGCCGGCCGGGCAGGCCTTCAACGTCTGCTCCGGCGTGTCGCATTCGCTGGCCAGCGTGATCGACACCGTGTCCGACATCGCCGGCTACCGCATCGAGGTGCAGGTCAACCCGGCCTTCGTGCGCGCCAATGAAGTGCTGACCCTGGCCGGCAGCCACGACAAGCTGACCAGCGTGATCGGCCACATCGCCCCAACCCCGCTGGCCGAGACCCTGCGCTGGATGTACGCGGCGTGAGTCTGCTGCGTGTCGGCCTTGGAACGACCATGATCGAACCGGGCCTGACCGGCGGGCGACTGGACGGCATCGGCGTCTATACCCAAGCCCTGTTCGAGCACCTGCCGCGCGCCGGCTGCGCGGTGGCCGGCTATTCCTGGCCGCGTGCGCGCGGCGGCGTTGCCGGTGTCAGCGTCGGCCAAGCCATGCCGCAGTCGTTCGAGGCGGCTTCGCTGGTCGACCTGCTCACGCCCGCCGCGCATCGCGTGCACATGCCGGCCGACGTGTTCCACGTCACCGACTACCGCGTGGTGCGGATGGACTGCCCGGTGGTCGCGACCCTGCACGACGCGCTGCCCGTCAAGTATCCCGAATGGTGCAACCCGCGCCTGCGCGGCCTGAAGAACTGGCTGCAGCAAAAGGCCGCGCGCAAGGCCGACCACGTGATCGCGCTGTCGCACTTCGCGATTCCCGAACTGGTCGAATGCTTCGGCGTCGACGAGCGCCGCATCAGCGTGGTGCCCTGCGGCGTGGGCGACGACTGGCTGCAGCCGGCGCCGGCCGAGGCGGTCGACGCCACCCTGGCCGCGCACGGCCTGCGGCGCGGCTACTTCCTGTTCGTCGGCACCCTCCAGCCGCGCAAGAACGTCGAACGCCTGCTGGCGGCCTACCTGGCGTTGCCGCCCGCGGTGCGCGCCGAACGCCAGTTGGTGATCGTCGGCGCCGCCGGCTGGCGTTGCGAAGGCCTGCTCAAGCAGCTGGAAGCGGCCATCGCGGCCGGCGCGCCCATCGTTTGGCTGCGCGCGCTGACCGACAATACCGCGCTGCGCCACCTGTACGCGGGCGCCGGCGTGTTCGTCTTCCCCTCGCTGTACGAAGGCTTCGGGATTCCGGTGGCCGAGGCCTTCGCGTCCGGCCTGCCGGTGGTCGCCTCGAATACCAGCTCGCTGCCCGAAGTGAGCCAGGGCGCCGCGCTCGAGGTCGACCCGCTCGACAGCGGCGCGATCGGCGCCGCCATGCTGGCACTGGTGCGCGACGACGCGCTGCGCGCACGCTGCGTCGCGGCCGGCCACGCGCGCGCCCGACAATTGACCTGGC
Source organism: Telluria sp. (assembly GCA_035654095.1). GTDB lineage: Bacteria > Pseudomonadota > Gammaproteobacteria > Burkholderiales > Burkholderiaceae_D > Telluria_A. Next base: position 48 of record DASRXO010000351.1, on the reverse strand, counting down.
AAGCGACCGCGCAGCAGACCGCCGCCGTGTACCGCGCCGTCCTTTCAC